>DFBP01000136.1:5409-9229 GCA_002366685.1 Rhodobacterales bacterium UBA3077
TATTGCTACGTCCGCAAGGAGATTCGCCCGGCAGAATCGCCGAAAGATCGCCCGTAGCAAAACGAATGAGCGGATAGTCAGGGTTAAGAGTGGTCACCACAACTTCGCCGACTTCACCTTCAGCAACAGGGTCTCCGGTACCGGGGGTCACAATTTCGACAATTACGCCCTCGTCCACAATCATGCCTTCCATCGCATCGGATTCATAAGCCACATTGCCAAGGTCAGCCGTAGCATAGCATTGCAGGCAAGAAATGCCGCGCTCGGCATATTCGGCGCGCAAGCTCGGGAACAGTGCGCCCCCACCCACAGCGGCACGGGTAAAGCCGAGCTTTACGCCCATTTCATCGGCTTTATCGAGGATAATTTTCAAATAGTCCGGCGTACCGGCATAAACGGTAACACCCAAATGCGCGGCAGCCTGCACCTGAAGCTCGGTCTGGCCTGTGCCGGCAGGCAAAACCTTTGCACCAATGGCCGCCGCCGCGCTTTCAAACATCATGCCGGCTGGCGTAAGATGGTAGGAAAAACAGTTCTGGACAATATCGGACGCGGTCACACCGCTTGCGTGCAAAAACCGCCCCAAGCGCCACCAGTCACCCCTAAGCCGACCCGGTTCATAAATCGGGCCGGGAGACTGAAAATAGTGGGTTATGTTGGAGGTTTTGATCCCGCCAAAAGGCGGAGTCGCATTTTGGCGGGCTGCGAGGTCAGCTTTGCGCAGCACCGGTAGTTTTGCCAAACCGGCAAGATCAACCACCGTTGTGGCGGCTTCCTTCAACGCGGTCGGGGCATTGGCTTCGGTTAATCGGTTTTGCAACTGGGCCAACTGGCTGGCGTGGCGCTCATCCATTGAACGGGTTTCGAGTTCGTCATAAAATTCGGGCATATATCTACCTGTCAGGTTGCTTCAACTATTTGCAGTTCACGGCGGCCAAGCCATTTGATCTCACCACGCACTTTTTCGGTGAGTGCCCGCCTTGGGCTAGGGTCGGCTTCTAACACTTTGAGAACCGTGGTGCGGAGGCTGCCGAACTTCCTCCTCGGAATATTTGGAATGCCGCGACTGCCGTGGTCCGAGTCCGGCAGGGCGCTTCTTCAACGGTTATATGCCCGCAAATGGGACGGGAGAGTGTTGTGCTTAACTCAGCCAACGTTTCCGTCTCCGATAAGAGCGGACATCGCGGAAGCTTTTGCGGCCTTCATCAGACATGCCTAGGTAAAATTCTTTAACATCGGGGTTCTCGCGCAGCTCCGAGGAGACCCCGTCCATCACGACGCGGCCGGATTCCAGAATGTAGCCGTAGTCTGAATAACGCAGCGCCACATTTGTGTTCTGCTCGGCCAGCAAAAAGCTCACGCCTTCTTTTTGGTTCAGGTCCCGGACGATGCCAAAGATCTCTTCCACCAGTTGCGGCGCAAGGCCCATGCTCGGTTCGTCAAGTAACACGGTTTCGGGGTTGCTCATAAGCGCACGGCCGATCGCAACCATTTGCTGTTCGCCACCCGAAGTGTAACCAGCCAAAGATTTGCGCCGTTCGCGCAAACGCGGAAAATATTCGTAGACGAGCTCAAGGCTTTGCTTGGTTGCAGCTTTACCGTCCCGGCGGGTATAGGCCCCTGTCATCAGGTTTTCTTCTACGGTGAGATGCTCGAAACAGTGTCGGCCTTCCATCACCTGAATTACACCTGATTTCACGAGTACTGCCGGATTGAGGTCATCAATCGGCTTACCGCGATACATAATCGACCCTTTGGTCACCTCGCCGCGCTCGGCGCGCAGCAGGTTGGAAATCGCTTTCAGCGTGGTGGTTTTACCCGCGCCATTGCCGCCGAGCAGAGCTGTAATCCCACCTTTGGGGACAGACAGGCTCACGCCTTTCAGCACCAGTATCACGTGATTATAAATCACTTCGATATTGTTGACCTCCAAAAGGGTCTCTTGGGCTTTAACATCGTCCAGCATCGGATTTCCTTGAAAAATGAGGCCCTCCCCGGCAATTGGCCGGAGAGGGGAATGTGCTTAGTTACACTGCGACTCGATGCCGTTTTCGGCAGCGTATGCAGCGGAGTCAGCGTCGATCAATGGCTGGATGATATCCATGTCCGGTTCGATGAAGTCTGTAATCATGCTCCAGCTTTCCGTTGATGCATCCCACTGCTGGATCCTGCCGAGGCCTGGGCCACCGTGGTTTTCACAGCTAACTTCAAAGTTCGGGCCAAAGCCTTGCAGGCCAATGGCGGCCATGATTTCGTCCGAAATCACAAGGTTTTCAAGACCGTCACGCATCATAGAAGCGTTGATCTGTGCCACACCGTGCATTTCCTGTGCAACTTTAACAGCTTCAGCTGCCATCACTGCACCATACATGCCACGGTTATAAAGCACTGTACCCACATGCTCCCCGTCTCCTGCAGCAAGACCCGCGTCGATAACAAGTTCTTGTAGGTCATCAAACAAAGGGAAATCTCTTCCCGCAGCGTGGAAAGCCAACGCTTTGTAACCATGGGCCCCATCACCAGATGGTGCAACGTCATTTTCAGAACCGGACCACCAAATACCGATGAAGTTTTCCATCGGGTAACGGATGTTGGCGGCTTCCTGAATGGCAACCGGGTTCATCACGCCCCAGCCCCACATCAGAACATAGTCAGGACGTTCACGACGGATTTGCAGCCACTGGGATTTTTGCTCTTGGCCGGGTGCGTCAACTGGCAGAAGGGTCAGATTAAAGCCGTGCTTTTCAGCCAGGGCTTCAAGCGTGCGGATCGGCTCTTTGCCGTAAGCGGAGTTGTGGTAAACCAGCGCAATGGTTTTATCTTCAATATTGCCATCGTTCAGATCAAGGATGTGGCTTACAGCAATCGAAGCCCCGTTCCAGTAGTTGGCCGGGAAATTGAAGGTATGGCTGAATACGTCGCCATTTGCGGCAGAAGTACGTCCATAACCAGAGGTCAGCATCGGAATGCCATCCGCCGCGGTTTTCGGGATGAGCTGATAAGTGATGCCGGTAGAAAGCGGTTGATACATCAAAGCGCCTTCACCTTTGGTCGCTTCGTAACACTCAACGCCTTTTTCGGTCGAATAGCCGGTTTCGCACTCGATCACAGTGGTCATTACGCCGCCGATGCCGCCATCACGCTCATTGAGCAGAGTGAAATAGTCGGCAAAGCCGTCGGCAAACGGAATTCCGTTCGCGGCATACGGGCCTGTGCGATAGCTGAGGCTTGGGAATACCAAGTCAGCCAACACCGGGCTAGCGGCCGTGACCGCGGCTACAGCAATTGCTGCCAGTTTGTTAAATTTCATGTCGTTCCTCCCTTTAGGTTTGACATTGTTAAGCTCCGGTTTTCCGGTAGCAGTTGTAGCCTGCCCCTAGTGCGGGAAAGGCCATAAGCGTAATTTCTGTTTGGTCACGCGCCAAAGCTGCGCCATTCCGTGCGGCTCCAGCACCAGCGTGAGCATAATTATGAACCCAATAGAGACCAGCTCGATATGCGCGGCCAGATCAATCGGCCAACCAAGCCAGCCAACCATGATATTCTTAAGCAAAACCGGCAAAAGCACAAGGAACGCCGCGCCAATAAAACTCCCTAAAATCGAGCCCAAGCCACCGATGATGATCATAAACAACACAAGGAACGATTTTTGGATCCCGAAAGCCTCGCCGACTTCAACGGCACCAAGATAAACCGCGAAAAACAGCGCGCCCGCCACCCCGATGAAAAACGAACTGATGGCGAAAGCGGTTAGTTTGGTTTTAAGCGGGTTCACCCCGATGATTTCAGCGGCGATATCCATATCCCGGATCGCCATCCA
>DFBP01000110.1:0-1328 GCA_002366685.1 Rhodobacterales bacterium UBA3077
GCAAATGGGAAGGGGGGATTTCGGGGTCTAAAGAAAATCGACTTTAGGCACTTATCGCCTGATACAGTTTTTCAACGGGTTTAGGGAATGTTGCCTCGGCGCGTTCCAAAAACGGCTTTGCCTCTTCAAATCTCTTTTCCTCAACCAATAGAGTGGCCAAGCGCAGCGCCGGGGGCGGTGAAAGCGGCGCACGTTCTTCCGCTTTCAGAAAGTAATCAACCGCTTTTTCAGATTGGTTTCGGGCCTGACTAATATCAGCCAACCGCCGCCACTTGTCTTCGGTGTCATGTAGCTTAACGGCCTGCAACATTGCAGCTTCCGCCTTTGAAAATTCTTTGGCATCGAATTTGACAATCGAAACCTCTCGCAAAAGGTTTGCAATTGTGGTTGCGCGACCACGGAGTTTCAGGATGTCTGGAATATCCGCTTCAATAAGGGCACTGGCGCGCTCGGCTTGCAGGGTGGCCGAGAGAATTTTGTATATTGAGAGCGCGGTTTCCGGGTTGAATCGCTGCGATGGCTTCTGGCCTTCGTATTGCTTTACGATTTCTTCATCGACAATATATTTGCGCAGAAAATTCAGGTATGAACAGGCATAGATGAGGTGAGAAGACTCCGCAGCGCAAGGGGGAAGGTTGGCGATTTTCTGATCAACTAAATGACCAAGGTTTCCGGCACCCATGATATCAAAAAATCGTTGGAGACCAGCGCCATCATTCGCGGTAGCCTGACAATTTTCAAGCTGCTCAGGGGTGATTGCGGCCTTATGTGTGCGCATAACCATGTCTGATCCGGGCTCGGTTGCTGCGGCTACCCTATAGCTCAAACGGCTTGTGTAGCCTTCTTTGACATCGGTAAAAAAGAGAAGCCGCCCGTCGCGCCAGCAAGGCAAAAATACGTGTGGCAATTCTACTGCGGGCATTCGGATATCCAGTCTTGAAATATTGTTTGCCTAACTTTACTGCGAAGCTCGCGGGAAGTGAATGAAAAACATAAACAATTGATTAATGGTTTTCAGACTATAAGAAAATAAATCTCAATCTTTGACTACTATTTAAAATGGTATAACATCACGTAGTTGTATTGATTATGTTTGTTTTAATGGTAAGAGTCAGATCTATGAAAAAAGTTGTAATGCACGTTGGTCCGTCAAAGACTGCAAGCACAACCGTGCAGAAATTTCTATCCGAATATGAAGGGCCTGCGGAGTTTTTATATCCGCGTTGGGGGTGGACCCGTCCGGATGCCGGGCACCATAACCTCGCCTACGAAATGCGGAATGATGCACGGTTTAGCCCGGAACTCGGGGGCCTTGACCGATTGTCCGA
>DFBP01000110.1:1407-2757 GCA_002366685.1 Rhodobacterales bacterium UBA3077
TGAATTCGATGTATACGCAGCAGATCAAAACATTTGTTGAAAACAGCCCCTTTCCAGATTTTATTGCTCGCGCAAAGCGCGAAGACAAACTGGCGCTACGCCGCAACGTAAAAAACCCGTTGGAAAAAATGGGTGTGAAGGTTCGGTTTATGCCGTTCATCGGCCCCAAATTAAACCAGATTTTTGCTGAAATGTGCGAAAGCTACGGGTTCAGAGCCAACAAAGAGGAGTTTGAGCACACCAACCCGGCACCCTCTCCTGAAGAAATCGCGCTTTACCGGCAAATCGGCCATCTCATGAAGGAATCAGAGGTAAACCACTGGGTTGCGAGCAACCGGTTTCGGGAGAAATACGGGTTCAACACCAAGTATTTCGGATTTGACCAGTGGCTGATCGACGAAGTTAGAGAGTATCTGGAAGAGGAATACGATGATATGGCGGAGCTTGGCGTGGTAGACTACGTTGACGAATTAACGGCCACATTTTGGAAGCCCAAACCAAAAAATACAAACATTGCGGACCAAGACAAATTTCGGGATTTCAAAAACGACATTAGCGCGTTCATGCAGATTTGAACGGGCTTATTAGGTCGTTCATCTCGCTCAGGAAGGCTTTGAAGCTCCGTTCGGCCTTCAATATTTCGTCTTGCTTGAGTGTTAGGGAGTTCCCGAGCTTGGCGTTATCCAATAGCTTATTGATTTGCGCGACATAACTGTCGACATCGTCCGGGTCGGTTACATAAAGCGGCCAGTCAGCTCCCAGAAATCCGGCAATTCCGCCGATATTGGGGGTTACAATTGGCAGGCCGAGCGAGCCAATTTCCAACAAGATATTTGGTGTGCCGTCAAATTTTGACGTATAGAGGAACGCGAAACACTCCTTAGTGGGCAGCTCTTCAATGTTGAAAAACTCACCCATCAAGCTCACGTTTTCAGGCATGTTTTCCCAGTTGATCTGATCGTCGCCAAGCACTTGCCGGCCATACATCAAAAATTCAACTTCGGGGAGCTTGGCCGCGATTTCGGCAACGATCCCCGGATTTTTCTGGCTATCAAAACGGCTTGCCCACAATACTTTCTGCTTTGGGGCTTTGCTCTTTGACCTTGGCCGCATTTTTTCAATTGGATACTTAAGAGCCGTCGACTGCGCCGCCGGAAGCATATAGGCCTTTGCCATCTCGCCAAGATACCAATCATTGTCAAAAACAAACAGATCCACCACATCAATAATATTCGGGATTTCGCGAAAATATCCGTCGTAGTTACCGGCGGGGTGAATGTGGGGGCAAAAGGCGGATACAAAGATAGTATTACAGGCTTTGCGGATACGTTTTTTTGTGTTTGGGTGATT
>DFBP01000110.1:2883-6409 GCA_002366685.1 Rhodobacterales bacterium UBA3077
GAATCTGTTGGTGATATTTGGATTGTCAGCCAGAATTACAAGCGGGTTGTGGCCAAGCTGTTTTAAGGCTTTATAATGCCACATGCCAACCAGCTCGGCCCCGCCGGACTCCAGCCAAGGCAACACGATAATGTAGTCGTAATTTTCTGAGTAATGTTCCGAGATAATGTCCGTTATCGCCAATAACCCCGTTGCCTTTGGCTCGGCCCATTGCAGTTTGTGGTCCAGAATTTCCGGAAGCGGCCCCTGACCCGGGAACTGAGTGGCATTTTTGGCAACTTGGGCCAGTGCAAAGGCCGAAAGCGAAGAGGAGTCCTGCAAGCCTTGGCTGTTTTCAACCACACCTTTGTGAAGGGCATCCTCGCCCTTTGCCATGGCGCTATATACGCCCGTATCTATCGTGCCTTTGCGCCACCACCAGTTGATGCTGTCTTGCTGGTTCGAGAAGAATAGCCAGTCTGACCAGTTTGCAGGAACATCAGCTTCACTGGGAATTTTACGCCCTTCGGGCTGCCCGTGATCAAGGTAATGCATACCCAGTTCAAAATCATCCAGGCCGCTTTTGGCCCAGCGCTCGATCAGGTCGCCATAGGCCTGCCAATAGGACTTGAACTCATCACTGCTCATTGCTTTTCACCGTCGGATTGGCTGGGCATAGCCACTGCCAATGTTTCGTTGCAGGTGCTTACCATTTTTTCGGGTTGCTTGCAGTAATTATAGAGGAGTCTGGCCGTTTCCAGCGCCGTTTTCGGGTGTCTTTTTGACAACCGCTCGCGCGTCATCACAACCAGCGGCGGAATCTCTCCCGCCGAAAGCTGGTCATACCAGCCGGAAAACACCCATTTTGCTTCGGAGTAATTGTGCCACCGGCTCCTGTATTCACCGTTCTCTTTGCGAGAAAGTGAAATCTGCGGCGGGACAAGCCAGATATGTTCGTTGTTGCGCAAAAACCCATGAGCTTCATGGTACCATTCCGGCGCGATCCACGTGTCGGTGCTTTGGTAGAGAAAAAAACGTTTGTGCTCATAGGTGATTGTGCTCACCGAGATTGAATGCTCGGATTCAGTCTTAACACTAAGGTGTGTGTCGGCGGGAAGGTGCATCGGCGCGCTTTCCGCGCAAAGCCGCTCGGGTGCTGCCAGAATTTCTTCAAGACTAACTTCCGGATTGCCCGACAGTTCACGATATCTGAACCGTGTTATATCATTAAATGCCTGTTCGACCTGCTCTGGAAGTTCAGCCAAAGCCCAATCGGTCGAAGCATGCAGCTTTTCGATGAGGTCAGGCCGAGCCACAACCTTGTAGGTTTTACCGGCATGAGCTTTTGCAAAACCAGCGTTTTGCGCAACGTTATGCATGGCCGGCGAAAGAACATCGAATCTGGCATCGGTCAGAAGGCTGATGGTTTGCGTGTAGTTCTCAAGCAGAACGCGGTGAAACTCGGTGAAAAGCTGGTTAAAAATATCGGAGCCGAGGTCGAGGATAATCGCGCCCTGATACTGCACAATAGGTCTCATCATGAGCCTGTTAAAGTACCAGTCCTCGGTTTTGAAATATTGCTCGACATGATTGGTGCAAATTAGCTTGGCGCCAAAACGCTCGCGCAAGCCAAGCTCCGATAAAACCAGCTCGCCTTCATCCACAATCAAAACCGGTTGATGGGATTGGCCGTTATAATCGGAGGCGGCCTGTAGGATCAGCTCAATCATTTTGTCAGCCGCGCGCAGATTTTTCTCAGTGGCAAAGATAAAAATCTTGGGCCGCTCGTCCATGCCTTGCATGAAATACTGTGTGGCGCTGACAACATTATAGTGCAGGTTAGGCAGGAGAGCGCGCAATGCACCCGGTTTAAAGGCGCGGAAATCCGTTATCAGAGATTCAAATTCGCCTTGGGTTTCAACCTCGTCCCAAAACCAGCCGGGCGGATTGCCGTCTCCCAGAACCGGTTCGCCCTTGCGCACGATAGTGTCCGCAAATGCGCGAGGCTTTTCGGGTTGTTTTGCCCTTTGGGTTTCAAGCGCCAAGATGTTTTCGGGGGCAAACAGGGGAGAGGCATCATGGATCATGCCGGGCGTTAGCCCCAAGCTGGTGATTGCCGGTTTAACACGATAAAAACAAATTGTTTCAGGAAGGTAGCTATGCCGGATACCCTGTTGAATCGTGTGGCAAGACCAAGTCCAGTCTTCGTTCCCGATCCCTGTACGCTTGTTGTTATAGGGCATCGGGATTTCGTCAAACAACTTCCGGTTCAGGACCGATTTGTTGGAGTAATACCACTCCGAAGCCAAAAACAGCGGATGAAAGCGCGGATCGGCTGAGTCGATCATCTGGCGAACGTTTTGTTCGTTTCCGAAGCGGGCAAAGATGGAAGTGTGATAAACCGTCCGTTCATCAATTTCGCCACGTGCCGCCATTTCAAAAAACTGTAAAAACCAGTTTGAGGAAAACAGGTCGTCACCGTCGTGCAAGAAAACCCAGTCAAAGCTGGCCTGTGCGATGCCAAATTCGCGTGAGGCCCCGAGGTCCCCGAATTCAGCCGGAATAATCCGGTCAATAACCGCGCTGAACCCTTCCGCAATGGTTAGAGTTTCCTGATCGGCATTATCCGCTATGGCGATAACCTCAAGGGAATAGCCAGCCTCAATGGCGCGCTCTTTGGCGCGCGCAATGCTGCGCAGAGTCGGCACAAGCAGCACACCCTCTCGGTGGATGTTAATAATGGCCGAGGCATGAACCAATAAACAGGCTTTCTGTAGCGATCAATTGTCAGGGTGAATTGACCAAAAAAAGATAGGCGATGCAATCCCTACATTGCTTTAAAAGTGAGCGTAGGGCTTGCCAGCTCCAGCTTTCCGGCTTTCTTTGCGGTTATGACCAGTGAATTGGGTCCGTCATTCCAAATTGGCCCCCAGCGCATTCTATAGGACTGCTTTTCTTTCAAGACTCGCACGTTGCGGCCTTCGAGATGGAGCGCCAGCGCATCTTCTTTTGAGGCGTGTTGCAGGCTCACGCTAATTTGGGTGGTTTGTTCTGGGTTGCTGGCGATTATCGAAAAAATTCCGTATGTGAAGCTCTCACCGGCCGAAAGTTCAAAAATTCTGGCTTCGTCTATCTCGATTTGCACGGGTTTTGCCGCAGAACAAGTGAGCTTCTCCGGATCTCCCAGAATTAGGTCAATCGCGTGAATATCCGTTATCCCGCTATTTTCACTTGGTTTGACCGCCAGACCGATCCTGCGAAAGTTACCACGCCAGACAGGCTCCGCCTCAAATCCGAGCAACTTTTGTGACGGAGCAGATGATTGGAAGGCCAGAAGGGAAACATGGGGTGCAGGACTCATGCACATTGAAAGATCAGATCTCGCGATGCGCGTAATCAATTTTGACAGGAGATCTGAATCGTCAGATGTCGAAATCTGGACGAGATCATTCTTGTGGAGCATCAGGCACTGTGGGCAAATCCGTGGTTCCGCGAGGCTCATCGTATCGAATTTACCGGGGTAGACGACAAGCCGTCCGGTTTGGGT
>DFBP01000110.1:6508-7001 GCA_002366685.1 Rhodobacterales bacterium UBA3077
TCTGCCACTGCCTGCTTTTAAAGTCACCCTCGGTTAACCTGTGGTGGATGAAATCTGATTTGCCCGGCGCAAGCTGAAAACTTCCAAAAGTCTCAACCTTGATACCCAGCGCTTTTAGCGCCTCCAAATGAGCCGAAATGTTTGAAAGCTCTGGTAGTCCCGCTACCGGCCCAACAAGGACCGCCACTTCGACCGCAGTTTGCGGTTTTGGCACAGGCTTGGCACGGGCAAAATAGGGAGCCGTTGATGCAATGTTTACCGGCGCGGATGGCATCCAGGTTCTTGATGTCTCCATAACATCGGCCAGCCCTTCCGGGCTTGGCTCAAAGAGCAAACAATTCTCTTGGTTGATCCAGTGCGGGTTATCTCCAAATGCAAGGCAATCACTGGCCAATAATAACGGACGACCTGCCGCAGAAGCTTCATAGGCCAGTACACAAAGGCTCTCCAGTTTGGACGGCTGAACAATGATTCCGTTTCGGATGGCCTCAAG
>DFBP01000110.1:7010-7155 GCA_002366685.1 Rhodobacterales bacterium UBA3077
TCTTTTTGCGAAACATTTGTTTGGATTTGAATGCGGCTCCGGTATCGCGCCGGCACCAAGAGGCGCAGAGAATCGATATATTCGGGATCAAACCCATAGGATATAAGCCTGAAGTTCCCGAGGAAATCACTCCCTCGATCCAGCA
>DFBP01000089.1:0-1170 GCA_002366685.1 Rhodobacterales bacterium UBA3077
GGCTGCCGCGCGAATTTGCGACCGAGTCCAGACATAGAAAACACCCTCTTCCCTTTCGCCGTTTTCGGTCAAGGAATCCGCGTCCTCGGCCGCATAAAACCCGCCATCCGGCGCTTGCATATCCCGCAACACGTAATCAAACGCGCGCTTGGCTGCGCGTTCGAAAGCGGGGTCGGGCTGCAATCCGTCCAGCCGCAAAAGAAGCCTTCCGATCAGGGCCTGATTATAAAGCATTTTCTCGAAATGCGGCACGGACCAGTCGTTGTCTATTGTGTAACGATGAAAGCCGCCCCCGACCTGATCGTGCAACCCGCCGTTGATCATCCCGATGGCTGCAAGTTTCACAACTTCCAGCAATTCTTCATCCGCTTCCCGTTCAGCCAAATCCAGCAAAAACAGCAGGCTGCTTTCTTGGGGGAACTTGGGAGCTACGCCAAAGCCTCCGTTAAATTCGTCCATGGTCAAAAGCATGCGCTGCGCCACCGAGCGGACCAATTCCGGCGTCAATGGCCGCGCCCGCGCTTTTCTCACCAAATAGGCGCGCACAATCTCGCTTAACTCTTGCGCGCTTGCTTCAATGCCTGCGCGATCCTTTCGCCACAGCTCCTCGATCTGGGCGAGAATTGACAAAAACGTATCGGGCGGAAAATAGGTGCCCCCATAAAAAGGCGCGGCTTCGCTGGTTAGAAAAACCGAGTTCGGCCAGCCGCCGCTGCCCGCCACCGTTTGGGTCATCAGCATGAACTGCTCGTCAAGGTCCGGGCGCTCTTCCCTGTCCATCTTGATCGAGATAAAATGTTCATTGAGAAAGGCACCAATTGTCTCGTCCTCAAAGCTTTCTTCCTCCATCACGTGGCACCAATGGCAGGAGGCATAACCGACAGAAAGAAAAATCGGTTTCCCTTCAAGCTGCGCTTTTTCGAGGGCTTCTTCACCCCAAGGGTACCAATCCACCACGTTATAAAGGTGCTGCCGAAGATAGGGGGAATTTTGCCCCAGCAAATGATTTGGGGCTTGTTGCTGGGCCACCACCGGTGTCGCAATTATCAAGGCCAAAATAGCAAGTATTCTCATTGAAAAATCCCGTGTTTTTGGACTTGTATCACAGGCTTGCGGAGGCTGCGCTCACGTGTTCTTGAGCAGCTTGTTCATCAGGCCAATATCTTCCGG
>DFBP01000089.1:1203-4878 GCA_002366685.1 Rhodobacterales bacterium UBA3077
TGCTTGGCAAACGGGTCTTCCAACATGGATTTCCAGCGGGAGTTTAGCTCTAGCTCATTGGCTCCCAACGCAAACTTGGTAAAAGACGAACCGCCGCCATATACCTGCACCTCGCCCAAACCATTATCGATTGCCGGAAGGTCCAGAGCTTCCAGTATGGAAAGCCGGTATTCCGGCTCGGTGAACCAATTATCAAATGAAATAACCCTATGTTCACTAGCCAGCGCCGCGATCAAATGATCCCTGTAGCGCTGCATTTCGAAGGTTATGCCAGCACTAATGTCGAGACCTTGCGGCTCAGCGCTGCGGTTCATCACCCGCATCAATCTGATAAACGAGGGCAACCAGTTTACAAAACTTCGCGTTATCAGAATTTCGCTTTCAAAGTCCCGATTGCTAAACCCGTTGGTAAGATTCCCCGCTTCAAACTGGCTTGGCGGATACCCCGCTTCATATGAAATCAACACAAAGGGGCTTTTACCCTGTGTAAGAAGTGGCTCAAGCATCTTTTTCAGAGGGTGTGCCCTTCGCGCCTGCCTGCCATTAATCTCGGATTGGCCGCAGGTTCGAATTGCCGATTTCCCCATCGTACAACTGTTTAGAAATATATGGTTTTCTTGCCCGCAATTGCGCAATAGCCAGTTTATAACGGCATGCTGCCCGCACCGACGGATCCCGAAAACCCGAAACTTGCGGGATGCCGCCGCATTGAGCTGGCGGTCGATCCCGTCAAATTCCGGCTCAACCACAGACTATACCTTACGGGCAATCATCAGCTTTTTGACCTCGGCAATTGCCTTGGCAGGGTTCAACCCTTTGGGGCAACTGCGGGTGCAATTCATGATGGTGTGACACCGGTAAAGCTTAAACGGATCTTCAAGATCATCCAGCCGTTCACCGGTGGCCTCGTCACGGCTGTCGATGATCCAGCGGTAGGCATGTAAAAGCGCTGCCGGTCCGAGGTAACGATCCCCGTTCCACCAATAGCTCGGACAAGAAGTCGAGCAACTGGCACACATCACACATTCGTAAAGACCATCAAGCTTTTTGCGATCTTCAATGCTTTGACGCCATTCTTTGGCTGGACGGTTCGTTTTGGTTTCGAGCCACGGCATAATGCTGGCATGCTGGGCATAAAAATGGGTGAGGTCGGGGATCAGGTCTTTCACAACCGGCATATGCGGCAACGGGTAAATTTTGACATCACCCTTCATTTCATCCAGCCCGTAGAGGCAGGCGAGCGTGTTGATCCCGTCGATATTCATCGCACAAGAGCCACAAATCCCCTCGCGGCAAGAGCGACGGAAGCTCAGTGTCGGGTCAATTTCGGTTTTAATCTTGATGAGCGCGTCCAGCACCATCGGTCCGCAATCCGCGAGGTCGATATAATAGGTATCCAGCCGTGGATTCTCTCCCGAATCCGGATCAAAGCGGTAAATCTTGACCGCCCGGACATCTTTGCCCTCGGGCTTGGGCCAGATTTTGCCAGCCTTCATGCGCGAGTTCTTCGGGAGCGTGAATTCAACCATCGTTACTTATCTCCGAGAGAGGCAACCAGTGTGGCGCCATTTGTGATGAACTGAATGGCGCGTTTGCGTTGTGCATCTGTCAAAGTTGCCCAGATATTTTGCTCGTCAGGTGTGAGCTCCAAATAATCCGGTGCAATGGCTGTCGTAGAGCGGCTCGGGTCAAGAGTTACGCCATTGATGGTGCATGCGCCCAGCGCGAGTGCCCCACAGAGTAAGATGATATGCTTCATTTAGGTTCCCTCAACTATTTGGCCATTGGCGGCGAGATCGTTCATGCAAGCTTCAAAAGTTTGTGCACGCGGGCGCGGAGTCAGATTAAGGCTGAGCCCCAGACCAAAGGTCGGCCCGGTCGCGGAATTCACGCCAGCGGAAGCCGTACCAGATACCACTTGCGCGGCTTCGTCTGCCTGCGCCTGACACATGGCCACCGCGTCGGCATGGGTCATTGTCTCCAACGTAGGTGTGCAGGCGGCAAAAAAAACCGCCGGTACTAGCAAAATACGCTTCATAACATGCTCCTTAATCAATACACCCGTTTTTTAGGTGCCAGTCGCTTCACCTCAATCCCACCCTCGTTTTCAGGGGTGAGCGGGTTAACATGCACATCACGATAACTCAATTTCACATTCCAGTCATCCCCGATGGTCGCCAGCGAGTGTTTGCGCCAGTTCTTGTCATCGCGGTCCGGGAAATCCTCATGCGCGTGGGCGCCGCGGCTTTCCTTGCGGGCCTCGGCTGAAACGATGGTCGCCAGCGCATTTGGCATCAGGTTACCCAGTTCAAGGGTCTCCATTAAATCCGAGTTCCAGATCATGGAGCGGTCCGAAACATTGATGTCTGCCATCTTTGCCGCCACCGACTCCATCTTCTCGCAGCCCTCTTTAAGGGAATCAGACGTGCGGAAAACCGCTGCATCGTTTTGCATGGTTTTTTGCATATCAAGCCGAAGATCGGCGGTGGGCGTACCACCGCGCGCGTGGCGCAGGTTGTCAAACCGATCCATCGCCGCTTCAACCGATGCTTCGTCAAAGGCCTGATTGGGTGCATGCGCATCAATCACCTCTCCGGCTTTAATGGCCGCCGCGCGACCAAAAACCACGAGGTCAATCAACGAGTTGGAGCCGAGGCGATTCGCACCGTGGACCGATGCGCAACCCGCTTCGCCCACGGCCATCAGGCCGGGCTGGATAGCATCATGGTTATCCGCAGTCGGGTTCAGCACTTCCCCCCAATAATTGGTCGGAATTCCGCCCATATTATAGTGAACGGTCGGCAGCACCGGAATCGGCTCTTTGGTGACATCCACACCCGAGAAAATCTTGGCACTTTCTGATATCCCGGGAAGGCGCTCGGCCAACGCCTCGGGCGGCAGGTGGTCAAGGTGCAGGTAAACATGGTCCTTGTTTGGGCCAACCCCGCGCCCTTCGCGAATCTCGATGGTAGAGCAGCGCGAAACCACATCCCGCGAGGCTAGGTCTTTATAGGTCGGCGCGTAGCGCTCCATATAGCGCTCGCCCTCGGAATTGGTCAGGTAACCCCCCTCGCCGCGCGCCCCTTCGGTGATGAGCATACCGGCACCGTAAATGCCGGTCGGGTGGAATTGCACAAATTCCATATCTTGCAGTGGCAGGCCTTGCCGCGCCACCATACCGCCGCCATCGCCGGTGCAGGTATGCGCCGAGGTGCAGCTAAAGTATGCGCGACCATAGCCGCCTGTCGCCAACACGGTCATTTTGGCATTGAACCGGTGCAAGGTTCCGTCATCCAGCTTCCAGGCCAGAACGCCCTGAATCGAGCCATCCACACCGCGCAGCAAATCAATTGCAAAATACTCGATGTAAAACTCGGCTTTTTGCTTGAGCGACTGGCCGTAAAGCGTGTGCAGCATGGCGTGGCCGGTGCGGTCCGCCGCCGCGCAAGTGCGCTGCACGGGCGGGCCTTCGCCAAATTCTGTGGTGTGGCCACCAAATGGCCGCTGGTAAATCTTGCCCTCTTCGGTGCGGGAGAACGGGACGCCATAATGCTCAAGCTCGTAAACCGCCTCGGGCGCGTGGCGCACGAGGTATTCCTGCGCATCCATGTCTCCAAGCCAGTCCGACCCCTTAACCGTGTCATACATATGCCACTGCCAATTATCGGGCCCCAT
>DFBP01000058.1:0-2050 GCA_002366685.1 Rhodobacterales bacterium UBA3077
TCGAGAATTTGCAGCATGGTTTCTTTAACTTCCAGAGCTTCTGCCAGAAGTTCAGGTGGCAAGGTTTTGCCGCCATAAATCATCAGATCCATGTTGAGCGTATAAATCCAGAGCTGCCCTTCGGCATCTTCCACCAAGGATACACGGCACGGAAGGTAAGCCGCAAATGCCGGGTCATATTCGACCATCTTTGCGGCGGTCAGCGGGTTGCAGTAGAGATAAATCTCAAGCACGCGCCAGCTTTCACCGGTCATCGCTTCCACTTGCGCGCCAAGCGGTAATTGCCCCACCGCTCTGATATTACGCTCATCGGCGATCGTTTGAATGGACTGGGAAACATCCTCTGCGGTCAGCCCGTCTTCAACTTTTGTCCGCCATACTGTGGCGGCGGCCGAATTACCGGTTTCAACCAGTAATTCCGCCATTTCGATATACATATCCATGGATTTTGGATCAAAGTCGTCAAAGGCGGTTTTATACTTCCAGAGCCCCGGTCCGAACCAAGCCACAGCCGCGACGGCAGCAATACCGATCAACGCAAGTATATTTCTGATAAATCCCATGTATTACGTCCCCTATTCAATTTAATTAATATCAGGATACATGAATATACTCGCAAAGCAAGCGCGCAAATGTGAATACAACTGCGCACAAAACCAGTTATACTTGGCTTAAACTGTACCTGAGGCCATATGATCCGCATACATACATTTATCGTTGACGGCACTTTGAGCCGCATCAAAAAGGGAGAGGAGACCAATGCCGGGCTTCTCTACAAACTGCTGCGGGAAAAGCCTGAAGTCTCTGTTGGGCATGACCCGGGTGTGCAGGGATTATTGGTATCGGGGACATGGTTAAGGCGCTCGGCCCCCGCTGCCAATTATGGCGACCGAGCTTCATGACCACAAGCTCTCACCGATCATCAACAACGCTTTTCAGGTAAGTACTTTTTGGCGCGTCGTCCCCGCCGGTTTGGCCTCCCCAACATCGACTATCTGCATGAAAGCCTTGGGGAGCGAATGAAACAACTAAGCGATTACACACCAAAGCTTGAAGGATATCCATTCAGGAATCGCCCCACACCGTCAGCTCTTCACGAAATACCTTCCGGATTAGAGCCTCCAGTTCGTTAGGGTCCGAAACCCCGATGGCCGCCTGCAACTCAGCCTTAAATTCGCTGGGCTTCGGCGGGGGGTTTTCGATCTTTTTTTCTTCCGGCTCAACCACAATATCCGGCGTGGCTTCCTGCAACAGCAGGTCTACCCGCGCCTCGGGACGCAGAACAAGCAACTCGGTTTTTGCTTGCTTACGCTCTTTGTCATAACGCGATTGCGCCTCCGAAGAAACCATCTGCCGAATCTCTGCCAATATGTCCTGCATAGGCATACTATCTTGGTTATATTGCGCGGGGTCGGCCATTAGATCCTCTTGGTTACCCCGCGATTATAACACGCTATTCACCATAAGGCACCCAGATGTTTTTCACCTGAACCGCATGGCGCAGGTAACGCTTGCCTTGGGCTGAAGCCGGGTTGAGCCAGTCGGCCGTTGAAGTCCAGGTGATCTTGAGGTTGCCTGCCGAGCCGGCATCAAGGTCGGCACTTTCCGGGCCGAAATTCCACAATCCGTTTACATCGTCATGGTCAGCCAAAGTAGGTGCCATAGCGCTATGATCACCCGTAAGCAGGTTCACAACACCCGCCGGAATATCACTGGTTTCAAGCACCTGCATCAGGTCTCCCGCCATCAGCGGGCTGGGTTGCGAGGCCAGCATCACGACGCGATTACCCATCGCCAAGGCGGGCGCCATCAGCGAGACCATAGAGAGCAGCGGCGCTTCATCAGGGCAGATAATGCCCATCACCCCGATTGGCTCGTTCATGGCCAGCGTCACGTGGCGGGTCAGGGTTGAATGAACCTTGCCGTCATATTTGTCGGCGTAGCCTGCATAAAAGCTGATCCGCTGGACTGAAGTATCGACCTCTTCCAGCGCCTTTGCTGCGCTGGCCCCGGTCATCAGGCTTAAACGGCTGGCAAATTCCTCGCGCCG
>DFBP01000058.1:2115-2540 GCA_002366685.1 Rhodobacterales bacterium UBA3077
GCAGCCTTTACCGCAGCAGCCACGGCGTTGCGCACATCTTTGCGGTTGCCAAGGCCCGCTTGTGAGATCGGCTTACCTTTGGCGCTATAGGCGGTATAGGTCGCGGCCCCGTCCGGGCGGGCCTGTTTACCGCCAATGTAAAACTTCGCGGTGCGGTCTATGGCGTCAGACTCGTTTGCACCTGCGGGAAGGGGCGAGAAATCAACCGCTTGCGGCTTGGCTGGTTTAACTTTCGGCGCTGGCTCAGAAAGATACTCCAGCAAGCCCTCTATGCCACCCTCACGGCCAAATCCGCTTTCACCATAGCCACCAAATCCGGCGGCGGCGTCAAACATATTGGTGCCATTCACCCAGATCACACCGGCCTTGACCCGCGCTGCGGCATCCAGCGCCACGCTCAGGGTTTCCGACCAGATAGAGGCGCT
>DFBP01000157.1:0-2320 GCA_002366685.1 Rhodobacterales bacterium UBA3077
TCACGACGAACAAAGCGGAGTGTTGTCAGTCCATCATCACTTTGAGACTGGAAACTGAAATTGTGTGGCAGAGCGCTCAGATCAAAGCTTTGTGCTAAAGCGCCGTAAGGAAGCAGAACAAGCGGGAGGATGAATTTCAGCAAATCGAAACCTTAAAATAAGTGGAGGATTCTGTTGCCAGGCTCCTCCGGGCCCCGCCAGAACGAGCTATCGAACTGGAGTTAAGTTTCAGTGTTTCGCACAGCTTACGCTGCGAGAGCTACTGGAGCACGATTGTCATTTGCAATTGTACAGTTTACGCCGATACGGTGGCAGTCCGCCGAGTAAAAGCTAACATCTTTGAACGTCCGTCGATCCTGTTTCGACCCCATGATCCCTCAAATGAAGGGATATTTGGTGGAGTCGCCGGGTACCGCCCCCGGGTCCGATCCGTCTATTACATGCGCGTTTATCACCATAGTCCCCGAAGGAACGTTCTATATATAGGCGCTGTTGGTAGATTCTGAAAGGGGGCAATTCAGGAAATCGGGGCGGGGTCGTGGCAGGCCTGTTTCACGCTCACCAGCATGGCTGCTGACTGGCTGGCAAAAGGGCCGGTGGTTATGCGCTCCCAATATTCGTATCCGGTATCGTCATAAGTATAGAGCGCGAGACCTGTTGAACTGGCGTCGCAAGTTCCGCAACGGCGGGTGGTAACCGTATCCTAAGCACTGGAAGAAAATTTGATCATCGTCTCGGAATAGAACTTGACCCAACAGGTTAAAATTCACTTCAAATTGGGCACTTTACTAACCCGTGGCCGAAATAAAATAGGCGCATAGTAGAACGCAAACCAGCCAAACCCCAAAATCCAGAAAGTGGCCGCCGCATGCTGGAGCGGGTCAACGGCAGGCAAAACCTCACCTGCCATTCGGGCTATCGCGCCCAAAAGCACCAAAGTATAAATAGCTGTAATGGCCGCAGTGGCTTTGAGCGGGCGGCCGGAATGGCCAAGGCTGGTTCGGGTGATCATCGCAAGGGTCACTAACCCGATTGCTCCTGCGGTCCAAGCGTGCGGAACTTGCGAGGCACGGCTCCAGCCGGGTAAAAGCTCACCCAAAGCAATGGTCAAAAATCCAACTGGAATAAACAGATAGCCGATGTGCAATATGGCTACCAGAGGTTCGCTTAATGTGCGCCATCCAGCCCAGCGCGCAAGGCGGACAAAGTTGAGGCCCGCCGCCAAGGCAGCCACGGGGCGGGTCGCAATAAATTCTGGTAAAAAAGCCCAAAGCAACAGGGCGGCCGCGCTCAGCACCATCACCGCTTGATCAAAACGGTTAAAAGGAATCGGCAAGCGCCCCGCAGGCTGGCGCACCAGCCAATTGCGCGTAAAGCTCGGGATAATCCGACCCCCGACCACCATTATCAGCATGATAATAAGCGCCACGCCCGCGCGGATACTGTAACCGTCAAACCCGGCCGTGGTAGCCGCCTCATAGTGAAAAACAGCATTGGAGAGCCCGATCAGCCCAAGGATGATCAACACCTTGAGGTTGCGCCAGTTTTTACCAGCCACAATCTCGCGGCCAATCACCAGCCCCAGAACAACGATGAAGCTGACATCCAGCACAGGGGCTAGCCCGACCGGCAAAAAAGCGGCAAACATAACTGCAATTCGCCCCACTAACCAAAGCCCGGCCAAGGCCAGCAAGGGCAGCCCCATCACCGGCATTCGCTTGGTCCAGTTTGGCACCGCCGTCATTAAAAACCCGGCGATCACCGCAGAAGTGTAGCCAAATACAAATTCATGCAAGTGCCAGTCCAGGCCGCTCATCCGGCTGGGCAGATCAACCCCGACCGCCAAATATAACACCCAGAGCAGCATTGCCAGCGCTGCCCACAGCCCCGCACCAAAGAAAAACGGGCGGAACCCAAGGCTGAGAAAGGCCGGGCCAGAAAAGGCGCGGCGCTGTTCTGATGTAGTTTTCATGACGGCTCCTGATAGGGTCTCGTTTGCCTAATCACCAAATCCCGCTGCGTCTTTGCGCTGTATCAAGAGCCGGGCACAACCAGCTCCCGGAGCAATTTGGCGCGGATGGTGCGCGGGTAATCCGCAAATCCTGTTGATGTCATCACAAAACCGTCGGGCGTAACTACGAATCGCCGGTAATATTCCGAGATACTATTTCCCATAATATCAATAGCCACCCCGTTTATCTGAATTCCCAGCCGGCCAGCGCGGCGGCTTTGATTGGAGGTTTCAATCCCCGAATTGCTCGCGCCATCACCCGAAACATCAATCACCTGCCTCTGGCAGTCCGAAACGGCGTTAAAGTGC
>DFBP01000157.1:2387-3010 GCA_002366685.1 Rhodobacterales bacterium UBA3077
GAGAACCGCCGAACCTCATCTTCGCTCAACATGCGCCGCCACGGTATAACCACAGCCTGTTCATCCGGGCCGGACCATTGCACAACCGTCAATGCCACCTGATCCCGAACCAGCACATTCATTACCTCAGTTTCCAGAAGCGCGTCAGCCAGCCCGAGTGTCTGGTAATCAAACTCGCCGCCGTCGATAGAGTTGGAAACATCCATCGAAAGAATCAGCGCCAGCTTGCAAGCCATTGCGGGCTTGGCCAGCAAACTCAGCATTAAACCCAGTCGAAGCATGTGTCCTCCCGTCGCCTATGCTAACATTTCATCCGTTTTCGCACCGCTCATCGAGTGGCGCAGCGGCGCAAACTCTCCGTCGTCAAGCATTGCTCCCATTGCGTCGTCAATAAGCCGATGGGTGGCGCGCGCTATAGCCGAGCCGAGGCTGATCCGGCGCACACCTGCGGCTGCGAAATCTGCCACCGAGTGCTGAAGGTATGGCCCTGCCGCCAGCCCGTTCACCGGCCTGTCAACCGCCGCACAAAGCCGGGCGATATCGCTCATATTTTCGGGGATCGGGACATAAATCACATCGGCCCCAGCGGCCGCGAAAGCCTGCGCCCGCCGAATGGCTTCGTC
>DFBP01000157.1:3097-4292 GCA_002366685.1 Rhodobacterales bacterium UBA3077
TCGTCCGCCTGCATGGTCGTATCTTCGATGGAGGCTCCGGAAAGCCCGGCCTCGCCCGCCAGATAAATGGTTTCCGCAACGGCTTGCGGCGCATCCCCATAGCCGTTTTCAAGGTCTCCGTTGACCGGAAGCGGTGTGGCCGCCACGATCTCGGCTGCATGCAATAGCGCTTCATCACGGGTTACGTGGCCCATATCAGGTTTGCCGAGCGTGAATGCGTGCCCCGCTGATGTGGTCGCCAAAGCCACAGCACCGCGTGCCGCCATCATTTTGGCGCTGCCAATATCCCATGGGTTTGGCATCACAAAGCATCCGGCTTTGTGCAGATCTACAAAATCCTGATGTCGGCTCATTGTCGCTCCTAGTTTACGCTAAATTTAACGCGCTCTGTAAACGGCACCACGATGCCCTTACACACGTTGCTTTCCGCCCGATAAACCACCCACGGATGGCTAAAGTAGCTGGCCTGCTCATAGCTCTCACCGGGCTGGAGGGTATTGTAATAAACCTCCTCACCCTCATAATTCAGCCAGAGGATTTCTACCTCGCCTTCGGAATTATTGATGAAGGTAATCGTCGCCAGATGCTCGGATTCGATTGACACCAACCCGCCCTGATAGCAGTTAATCGCTGAATTGGTCTGCGCCATCAACGGGCTGGCAAAACATAGCGCTGCGAGGGTGGTTTTTAACATCCGCGTTCTCCTTTGGGCCTAGTATGGGCGGGAAAACGAGGCGGGGCAAATCAAATTTGGGGGCGCACCATGGTTGTAAGCGTTTCGTCATCCTGATCCGCCTGCGGCAGCCCGTCACAAATATCCATATAACCCGCTTTATCGGCCACAAAAATGTGCCCCATGGCGGTAAGTTCACTAGTGTCATCCAGCGTACCCGCATGGATCGAAAGGTTTTTCCCGGGCCCATCCCAGAATAGCTGGCTGCCACAGGTCGGACAAAACCCCCGGCGCGCGCTTTCAGAAGACCGATACCACTGCACTTCGCCGATGATCCTCACCGCATCCCGCAGGGCAGAGCTGGCGGCCACGATATGCCCCGAAGACTTCCGGCACTGATAGCAGTGGCAATAAACTACGGGGCGCAGCGGGGCCGAGACCTCATATTTAACAGCGCCGCACAGGCAACTTCCGGTTTTAGCCATTTGATCTCCGTTTCTGCCAGAGCCATAAAATGGTGAC
>DFBP01000157.1:4420-6302 GCA_002366685.1 Rhodobacterales bacterium UBA3077
TTGGTGCGAGGCGGTAAAGCGTGAATATCAAGGAGGCCGCAAACAGCGCGGGAAAGAACGTGTCCAGCCTCTGCTGGGTCGTCAGGTAAAACTGCTTACCGTCTTCTGTAATCGCAGCCAGATACGCGCTTGCCTCCTCGACCGAGTAACCGGTGATGCGAATGTCAAACGGCCATAGCCCATTGGCTTCGCGCAGCAATACCGGTATGGAATACCCCATCATCACGGCACAGTTAATGGCNNAGCGCTAGGTGAATTTTCCGCATGTCAGCTCCCGAACACCCTCTAGTTGTTATCCGAGCGAAAACTGGCTCCGAGTCGTTCCATCAGCGGAATAAAGTCGGGGAAACTGGTTTCGATCGGGCCTGCATCGTCGATCTTCACAGGCTTTTCGGTTGCCATTCCAAGGCACATAAAGCTCATCGCAATTCGGTGGTCGAGATGGGTTTTACAGGTTGCCCCACCGGGGATTTTGCCCATCCCGTGAACGATCAGAAAGTCTTCTCCCTCTTCGATTTTCACACCGCAGGCCTCCAGCCCGCGCGCCATCGCATCGATCCGGTCACTTTCCTTGACCCGCAATTCCTTAATGCCCTGCATCACGGTTGGGCCGCTGGCAGCCGCGGCAACAACCGCCAGAATCGGGTATTCGTCGATCATGCTCGGCGCTCGTTCAGGTGGCACTTCGACGCCGTGAAGCGGACCAAAGCGCACGCGCAAATCGGCCACAGGCTCCCCGCCCTCTAGGCGCTCGTTTTCAAAGCGGATATCGGCACCCATCTCCACCAAGGTGGTAAAAATTCCGTTTCGGGTCGGGTTTTGGCCGATGCCCGGCACCAGCACATCCGAGCCCTCAACCAGCAGAGCCGCAGCCACCGGAAATGCCGCCGAAGACGGATCCCGCGGCACCGCTATGCTTTGCCCCGTCAATTCCGGTTGCCCCTTCAGTGTAATCACGCGGCCCTCATCGGTAATTTCGGTTGAAATCTCCGCCCCAAATCCAGCCAACATCCGCTCGGTATGGTCGCGGGTAGCCTCCTGCTCGACCACAACCGTTTCACCCGGCGCATTTAGCCCTGCCAATAGCACCGCTGATTTCACCTGTGCCGAAGGCATCGGCGTGGCATAGCGCACCGGTAGCGGGTTCTTGGCCCCCACCAGCGTTAGCGGCAAGCGCCCGCCTTCCCGGCCAACCGCATCCGCGCCAAACAGCGCCAGCGGGTCGGTGATCCGCCCCATCGGGCGGGAACGCAAAGAGGCATCACCCGTGAAAGTGGCCGCAATCGGCGAGGTCGCCATCGCACCCATTATCAGCCGCACACCGGTACCGGCATTGCCGCAGTCAATCACATCTTCGGGTTCGGCAAAACCGCCAACACCCACGCCATTCACAACCCACTCACCCTCAGCAAGTCGTTCGACCTGCGCCCCAAAGGCTTGCATGGCTTTGCCTGTGTCGAGCACATCCTGCCCCTCCAGCAACCCGGTAATCCGGGTTTCTCCCACGCTCAACGCCCCCAAAATCAGGGAACGGTGAGAGATAGACTTATCCCCCGGCACCCGCGCCTCACCACGGAGCGGTGCGGATTTTCGGGATGACATCGGGCGGGCAGGGCCGTGGCTGGACATATCGGGGCTTTCTGAATAGCGAACTGACCTCCCGTATAGACAAATGGCGGAACAGGGTCCACTTGGAAAACCTCATTTTCGCGGGGAGCAAACCACCGGCCAGTCAGAATCGTCAACCAATAGCGAAACCCACGCGCCGCGAGCCGCTCGGTAATTTCCAGCGGTATGTTATCGAACTTAAGGCGAGGCACTTTCTGGCCACCGCAGCGATCTAAGCGTGCGTGGGGAGGAAAAGGTCAGGCTAATCCAGATT
>DFBP01000157.1:6340-8007 GCA_002366685.1 Rhodobacterales bacterium UBA3077
AATCGCACCGGTCATATAGCTGCCGCCCTTGCCACACAGATAAAGGGTGGCCGCTGCAATATCGGCCTCGTTGCCGATCCGCCCCAAGGGCACGTTGGCGCCTACTTTGGCGGCACCTTCATCCGAACCGGTGGCAAAGGCGGTCATTTTCGAGGGGAAGGGGCCGGGCGCAAAGGCATTTACCGTAATGCGCCGCGCCGCAAACTCATTGGCCAGCGTTTTGGTCAAGTGATGCACTGCCGCTTTTGAGGCCGTGTAAGCGTAAGCCCCTTCGGCCACCGGTACCGTACCCATAACCGAACCAATATTAACAACCCGCGCCGGATCTGCATCGCAAGCCGAGGCTCCAAGCAGAGGCAACAGCTCACGCGTCAGCGTAAACATTCCGGCCACATTGATGCCCATCACACGCTCCCATTGCGCATGCGGAAAATCGGCCATAGGTGCGCCCCAGCTCACTCCGGCATTATTGAACAGAATATCAAGCTTTTCTGTGCGGGATCCAACCGCATCAACCAACGTCAATATAGAATCCTCTGACCCGACATCACCGGCAAAACCTTCAGCGCTGCCCGGCGCTTCCAGTGCATTTAAGGCTTCCGCCACAGCCTCGCAGCGTTCGCCTTTGCGACTGGCCAGCATGACATGCGCCCCGGCTTGCACCAAAGCAGTCGCGATCATCGTGCCAATACCGCTTCCGCCACCGGTTACCAGAGCTGTTTTGCCTTCCAGGCCATATATATCGTCCAGATAAGACATGCATTTCTCCTTTTTATCAGCGCTGCAAAATTTCGCCATAATCCTAGTATATGTTAAAATCTCCGGAGTGAGTTGTATACGTGTAACGAGGTAATTTCCGAATGGATCTGTTCATTCTTCTGGTCGCAGGCCTTTTAGGGTCGGTTTTCGTGATGAGCGGAATCGGCGGTCAAGCTGTGTCCAGTTTTTGGAAGGCAGTATTTGGAGTTGCTGGCGGCGCGGCTGCCTATTTTTGCCTCCGATATATCGGGTTCCTTCCCGATGATCCCAGTATCAGTTTACTCATGATCCTGTTTGTGGCTGGCGGCTTTGCCGGTGGTTTAAGCATATTGGTTTTTGTTTTTGCCCGACAGGTCTTCCAGAAATAGCCGCAGCGACCGGGTCCGGCTTCAGCCCATCCCCAGTACATCCATCATCGAATATTGCCCCGGCTTCTGGTGGTGCCCCCAAATTGCGGCTTTAACGGCCCCGCGGGCATAAAGCATCCTGTCATTGGATATATGTTTGAGGGAAAGCCGCTCGCCCGCGCCGGCAAAAACAACCTCATGCTCACCGATCACGTCACCGCCACGCAGCGCTGAAAATCCGATATGGCCCCGCTCACGTTCGCCGGTTATGCCCTCGCGGGCAGCGTCACGGATATCTTTCAAGCATTGCCCGCGGCCTTCTGCGGCGGCCTCTCCCAGCATCAGGGCCGTGCCCGAGGGGGCATCCACTTTGTGCCGGTGGTGCATTTCCACCACTTCGATATCAAAATCCTCGTCCAGCGCTTCCGCTACCTTGCGGGTGAGAATCGTCAGCAGGTTAACCCCGAGGCTAAAGTTTCCCGAGCGAATCACCGGTGCGTGCCGGCCAACCGCTTCCAGTGCCTTTAGATTGGCCTCGCTCAATCCCGTGGTGCCTATCAC
>DFBP01000157.1:8111-23263 GCA_002366685.1 Rhodobacterales bacterium UBA3077
CGCTCGGAGGCACCGATCAGCGTGGCGGCATTGCTTTCGTCTACCGCGCGCAGCAGCATCTGCCCCATGCGCCCCGAAACGCCCATCACCGCAATTTTTGTCTGCTCGCCCATAACTTTGCTCCCAAGCCCGTTTCTCCAGCTTTACCCCGCCATATCCTTGACTTCAACACGCTTGCCCGCCATATCCGCCCTATGGCTAAAAACAAAAATTCGAGTCGCGGCCCGGGCCAGCGGCAATTGCGCGTCGGAGAGAGTATCCGGCGTATTCTTTCCGAGGTTTTCGCCCGTGGCGAAATCCACGACCCGGAGCTTGCGCATGTGTCGATCACGGTGGGCGAGGTGCGCATGTCGTCCGACCTGAGCGTGGCCACGGTTTATGTGCTGCCGCTGGGCGGGCAAAATGCGGCCGAGGTCGCCAAGGCACTGGCCCGCAACAAAGGCGAACTGCGCCATATTGTAACCAAAGAGCTGAACATCCGGTTTTCACCCGACCTGCGCTTCCTGCCAGACCTCACATTTGACCAAATGGAAGAAACCAACCGGTTGCTCAGCCTTGACGCGGTCAAGCGTGACCTTGCCAAACCAGACGAGCCCGAATGACAGAACCGCGCCTCAGCGTGATTTCGGCCCGGAACCAGCCGTTCAACTGCCTGATATCCCTAAAGGTCGGCAGCACTTTTCTGCGAAACCTGATCTATATGCTCGACCATGGTGAAGCCTTTAGCACCAATGAAAAAGAGTTCCCTACCGGCCTGCTCAACCGTGAACTAACGGCGGTAGAGCTCGCAAACGAGGTTTCTTTTTTTGTGGTGCGTGACCCGGTGGCGCGGTTTTTCTCTCTTTATTTCGATAAGGTCGTCGGCAAAGAGGATAACCGGTTTCCGTGGATTGTGGCGAAGCTTAAAGAGCACCGAATCTTTCATGAAGGGCCCGAACTGAGCCTTGAGCAGCATCGTGAAAACTGTATGTCTTTGCTCGGCTTCTTAGGGGTGCGGTTGCGCGGCAAAACCAAAGGTTCGATCAATGCCCATTGGGTCAAGCAAATCACCCGGGCAGAAAAAGCCATCCCGTTCGGCCTGCACCCCTTGATGCTCGAAAATCTGGAAGCCCAGCTTGTTCAAATTGCAGAAAACCGGATTGACGGGCTTGAGCAGGCAATCTCTCGTGTGCAAAGCCGTAACCGTTCCCCGCAAATAGCATCGGTAGTAGATATTTTGACTACAGAAATGCATCAAAAAATCGCATCGCTTTACCCCGAAGATATCCAGCTTTATGACTTTGTCAAAACCGGATGGGAAGTCCTTGGCCGCCCGCCCGAGATCAAACTTTAGGAGCCACTGATGGCAAGACGTAAAAAGGGCCGGCCCGTTCATGGCTGGCTGGTGATTGATAAACCTTTGGGCATGACATCTAGCGCTGTGGTCAACAAAGCCAAATGGGCGTTTGATGCGCAAAAAGCCGGCCATGCCGGTACGCTGGACCCGGACGCCTCCGGCGTGCTCGCCATCGCTTTTGGCGAGGCTACAAAAACCGTTCCTTATGTCACCGATTCCTTAAAAGCCTACCGCTTTACGGTGCGGCTTGGGGAAGCCACCAACACCGATGATGCCGAAGGCGAGATCATCGCAACAAGTGAAAACCGCCCGACCGAAGCCGATATTCGCGCCGCGTTGCCCGCCTTCACTGGTGACATCATGCAGGTCCCACCGCAATTTTCAGCGGTGAAGGTCGACGGCGAGCGTGCTTACAAACGCGCCCGTGACGGGGAGGAAATGAACCTGAAGGCGCGTCCGCTGTTTGTCGAAAGCCTGGAATTGATCGAAATGCCGGATGCCGACCACGCCGTGATGGAGATGACCTGCGGCAAAGGCGGTTATGTGCGCTCGGTAGCCCGTGACCTTGGCCACGCCCTTGGCTGCTATGGCCATGTTATCGCTTTGCGTCGCCTCTGGGCGGGCCCATTCGAGATCGAGGACTCGATACCCTTCGAAAAGTTGGACGAGATGGCCAAGGACCCTGCGCTCGATGAATTCCTGCTGCCACTGGAAGCGGGATTAAACGATCTGGATGAGCTGCCTTGCACGGCTGAGGGCGCAGCCAAGCTCCGCAATGGCAACGCCGGTATGGTACTGGCTTCCGATGTTGAATACGGCGAGGAATGCTGGGCCTCGCTCGACGGTGTACCGGTCGCCATCGGCATCTATAAGGCAGGAGAGCTTCACCCTTCGCGGGTTTTTGTTTTGGAGGCTTAAAATGCAAAACGAGCTGGGCCAACCGATAGGGGAATCGCTCGAATGGGAGGGAGCTAAACCGCCACCAAGCGTGGTGTTGAAAGGCCAATATTGCCGGATCGAACCGTTGACTCCGGCCCATGCGGAAGATCTTTTTGATGCCACACAGGCAGACCCCGATGGCGGCAACTGGACTTATCTATTTGAAGACCCGATCCAAAGCGCCTCTGAATTTGAATCTTGGGCCATTAAGGCCAGCCAAAGCAAAGACCCGCTTTTTCATGCGATCATAAGTGCCGAGACCGGCAAGGCCGTTGGCTATGCTACCTATATGCGCATTGATCCAGTCATGGGTGTGATCGAGATTGGCAATATTCATATGTCTCCGGCGCTGCAAGGCACCCGTGCCTCAACCGAAGCGATGTATCTGATGATGAAGCAAGCCTTTGCCCTTGGCTACCGCCGCTATGAATGGAAGTGCGACAGCCTAAACGCACCTTCCCGCCGCGCCGCCGAGCGGCTCGGGTTTTCCTTTGAGGGAATCTTCCGGCAAGCGCTCGTTTACAAAGGCCGCAATCGTGATACCGCATGGTTTTCGGTGATCGGCAGCGAATGGCCTGCTTTGCAAAAAGCTTTTGAAGCCTGGCTGGCGCCACGCAATTTTGGGGCTTCCGGCGAACAGCTGGCTAAATTGCAAGATTTTCGGTAATATTCTTGACTTGACTTCTCTTGTCCAGCATTCTGCCGAATATGGATGACATAGACCGCAAAATCGCCAGTATTCTTCAGGAAGACTGCCGCACTTCGTCCGCCAGCATTGCAGAGGCTGTTGGTGTCTCGGTTTCAACGGCCAGCGAGCGTGTTCGGCGCTTGGCGGCAAACGGCACTGTTACCGCGTGGCGGGCGGTGCTCGACCCGCAAACCGTGGGTGCGGGGCTGTGCTGCTTCGTGCTGATCGACATGGCCTATGAGGGCGAAGACCTCGCCAAATACGCGCTGCAAGCGCGGCCCGAGGTGCAGGAATTACACCATATTAGCGGCAGCCATTCCTACCTTGCCAAAATCCGGGTGGCGGACACTGCCGCCATGCAGCGGTTTTTGCAAGATGTGGTAAAGCCACTCAAAGCGGTCACCCGAACGGAAAGTATGATCGTACTCGATAGCGCCAAGGAAACCACCGAAGTATTGATCACTACATGAGCGCCCTTTTGAGCGGAATCGGAGTCGGTTTTGCCGTGGCTATGCCCGTTGGGCCGATCGGTATTTTGTGCATCAAGCGCAGCCTGAAAGACGGCTACGCAGCGGGTCTGGCCACCGGACTGGGAGCTGCCACGGCTGATGCGTCCTATGGCCTGCTGGTCGCCCTCGGGCTCAGCTTTTCGGGGCTGATGGCGCAAGCACAAGCGCTCCAGTTCGGCGGGGGCATTTTGATTATAATCCTTGGATTATTCAGCCTGCGCGGTTTTTTCTTTCCGAAGCCGAAAGCTGAAATCGGAACCGCGACTCGAAATTTGTTGTCGGCATGGTTCAGCACCTATCTGCTCACCCTGACCAACCCCATGACCATCCTTGCCTTTGTTGGCCTGATCGCCGGACTCGGCACGGCAAGCGCCTCGGGTCCATATTGGTTGGTGCTTGGCGTATTTATCGGCTCGCTGCTGTGGTGGCTAATTTTGGTGCAGGGGGTTTTGCTACTGAAATCGCGGCTTCCGATGGATGCCTTGCGGTGGCTGGATTTCATCTCTGGCATGGTGCTTTTAATTTGGGGCGCATGGATCGCCGCCAGTGCGGGCGCATTTTTGAAGTAACTTCAAGAATGGAGCTGCGGCGCTGTGGCCTCGCTTCGCTCGGCGCTTGCGCATTCCTGCAGCCCGCAGCTTGATTTACTTGAAAATATCTGGCAGGTGAATCTTATGATAACACGCCATTTCACCAAGGGTGACGCCGTTTCCGAGGCCACCTATTCCGACTGCGAAACCTATCGCTACGCGCTCACCCGTGTCTGGGATACGGCGGGCCGCAAAGTGCTGTTTTTAATGCTGAACCCGAGCACCGCCACCGAGGTGCAAAATGACCCGACTGTCGAACGCTGCGAGCGCCGCGCCCGCACGCTCGGGTTTGGCGCCTTTCGCGTGTGCAATATTTTTGCCTATCGCGCGACCGACCCGCGCGACATGCGGGCGGCCGATGATCCGGTTGGCCCCGGGAATGATATTGCCATATTAGATGCAATCGAGTGGGCTGATGAAGTTGTGGCGGGCTGGGGCAACCACGGTGAACACCTGACTCGCGGTAAAGCGGTTGAGACCTTGCTACGCGGCCAACCAAAAGCGCCCAAGCATCTCGGCCTGACCAAAGTTGGGCACCCGACCCATCCGCTCTATATCGGATACAAAGTGCAGCCGGAGGCATGGTGGTAATGCGTAAAATAGCAATCATAACCGGTGCAAGCCGTGGTATTGGCGCAGCTACGGCAGAGCTGGCCGCCAAATCGGGCTATGATATCTGCCTGAATTACCTGAGCAATGATGCCCGCGCCGCCGAGGTGGTCGCCACTTGCGAAGGGCACGGCGCGCGGGCAATAGCGGTTCGCGGAGATGTGGCGGTTGAAGCTGATGTCGAGGCTCTGTTTGAGGCCTGCGACGCCGAGCTTGGAGCCGTGGATTTACTGGTCAATAACGCTGGCATTATCGGCCAAGCCTCAAGAGTTGACGGCTTGCCCGCCGAGGTTCTGCAGCAAACCTTTGCGGTTAACGTTTTTGGCACCATTTATTGCGCCCGTCAGGCTGCTCTGCGAATGTCCTCCAAATATGGCGGCGAAGGTGGGGCGATTGTGAACCTTTCCTCCATTGCCGCCACCATCGGCAGCGCCGGTGAATATGTGCATTATGCCGCCTCGAAAGGCGCGGTTGACAGCTTCACCATCGGCATGGCGCGCGAAGTCGGGCGCGAGGGCATTCGCGTGAACTCGGTGCAGGCCGGCACGGCAGATACCGAAGTCCATACCATCGGTGGAGGCAACCCGGACCGCCCGGCCATGGTGGCGGCAACTTCGGCTTTGGGCCGCGTGGCCACAGCGCATGAAATTGCCGAAGCCATTATGTGGCTTGGTTCGGACAAAGCGAGTTACGCAACCGGCACCATCCTGCGGGTTGGTGGCGGGCTATAGGGAGAGCAGCATGACATCCTTACAAAATCGTGGCTGGGTGCCTGAAATCAGTGAGCGCTTCGTGCAACGCATAGCCGGTGAGACCGCAGCATCTGACACCTCACAGCTGTCAACCCGCCTCGAATCTCTGGCGATGCGGAACCGTGTCATCCATGAGCGGGATTGCTTTAACCTTAATCCGGCGACCAACGTAATAAACCCGCGCACGGCAGAGCTGCTGGCCAGCGGGCTGAGCGAACGGCCCTCACTTGGCTACCCTGCCGATAAATACGAAACCGGGCTGGAGGCGATTGAGGAGATCGAGGTGATTGCTGCCGAGCTTTGCGCCGAGATCTTTGACGCCAAATATGCGGAGATTCGCGTACCATCGGGGGCGATTGCCAACCTTTACGGGTTTATGGCGACCTGCAAGCCGGGGGATACCCTCATTGCCCCACCCGCCAGCATTGGTGGCCACGTGACCCACCACGCGGACGGGTGTGCCGGACTTTACGGCCTGCAAACCGTCGAGGCGCCGGTGGATGCTGACGGATATACCCTCGACATTGACGCTCTGCGCAGCTTGGCACAGGAGGTGCAGCCCAAGTTGATCACGGTCGGCGGTAGCCTCAACCTGTTTGAGCACAATGTGGCTGCGGTGCGGGAAATCGCTGACGAAATTGGTGCAAAACTGCTGTTTGATGCCGCCCACCAATGCGGGATTATTGCGGGTAAAGCCTGGGCCAACCCGCTGGCCGAGGGTGCGCACCTGATGACAATGAGCACCTATAAATCGCTGGGCGGACCGGCAGGCGGGCTGATTGTTTCCAACGATGCTGAAATCGCCGAGCAGCTCGATGCCATCGCCTTCCCGGGCCTGACCGCCAATTTTGATGCCGGAAAATCAGCCGCGCTGGCGATGACCATGCTGGACTGGCGCGAATTCGGGGAAGCCTATGCGCAAGAGATGATCAACGTGGCCAAGGCTTTTGCCGAAGGGTTGGATGCCGCTGGAATTCCGGTTTTTGCCAAGGCACACGGGTTTACCAACTCCCACCAGTTTGCGGTAGAGGCCGCGCCGTTTGGTGGCGGGCAAACCGCCGCCAAAGCGCTGCGCAAAGCGGGATTTCTGGCCTGTGGTATCGGTCTACCAATGGCTGGGGTTGAGGGCGACATGAACGGATTGCGCATTGGCACACCCGAGCTTGTGCGCTGGGGAGTCACCGTGGAAGATGCCGCCACGCTCGCGGCCCTTGTTGCAGAGGCATTGAAACGGCCAGACCCTGAAGCGATGGCCGATCAGGTGGCCACGCTACGCAAGAAGTTCGACACGCTGCATTTCGTCAGGCAATGAGCACCCTACAAATCTATCAGTGCGGCGCGCGATTGCGAATTAAATTCACGCCGNNNNTATAGCACCGCCAGTGTCACCAGTGTTGCCGCAATCATGGCCCACGCGCCGAGCAGCCAAGTCAGGGCCGCCAGTGCGAAATACACCGCCCGCAGGCCGCGGTTAAAACTGCGTGCCGCATAGCTGTTGAGCTTGGCCGATTTCTCGGCATAGCGCGTGGCGTCCTTATGGGTTGGGTCATTCGGCACAGACGCCAGCACCACGGCGCAATAGCCAAACAGCCGGTGGGACCAGACAAATTTTAAAAACGCACTGGCCAGAATCAGAACCACCAACATCAGTTTGACCTCCCAAACCACCCGTGGCGCGCCCAGTTCCGTGTTAATATCTACCGCAAGATTCTGCAAAGTATCAGCCTGACCAAGCAGCGCCACAGACCCCCCGATTCCGATCATCGAGGCCGAGGTAAAAAACGCCGCGCCCTGCCGCAGGGTCGCCAGAATATGGGCGTCCAGCATCCGGTTGTCGCGCGTTACCATCTCACTCATCCAGCGCGAACGATAGTCGCTGACCAAAGAGTGGGTCGAGCGTTGCTTGCCCTCATGTTCCACCAGATATCCGATCAACGGCCAGCCGGTCAGTAAAAGCGCCAAGGCAATGCCATCGAACAGGCCAAAAGGGCCAATCGCTTGAGTCAGGGTTTGTAACATGTCGGAGCCTTCGTATTGTGAGAAACTGGCCTTAGTTTACCTTCGATCGAAAAAAGTAAAACATCTGATTTCCCCTCAGCCGCGCGGCTAGAGGAAACCCGCTATGCATTCAGCCACCTTGGGCTATTTTAACTACACATTAAGCCTACCCCCAAAAACCATGCCAAACAGCCCCCGTGCTAAAGGTTTGTTCAAGACTCCGGCATAGCTTCCGCCTTGGAGTGGACGGGAGTATAAAGATGGAACAGGTGTTTCACCTGAGAGTGGCCGAAAGCGGCTTTGTGGATTTTGAAATCGTTGGGGCCTTAAAAGCCTCGGTCGGGCATGCGCGTTATCAGGAAATCGTTGAAGATGTGGTTTTTTCCCTCACGGAAAAGATTACATCTATGATGAATAATGCGCGCGAGCGGGAGTTCGGTACGGCCGAGCGGCAAGCCGCCAAGATCGGTGTGATCGCGCGGCAGATTGGGCTAAAAGATGTCGCGAGTATCGCCGCAGCAGCGCAAGATTGCGCAAGCCGCTCGGAATATACCGCGCTGTCTGCGGTTTCTGTCCGCTTGGCACGGGTGGCCGAGCGTTCGCTGTTTTTGGTAATAGAATTTGATGCGCAGGCCCCGTAGGGGTTGCAATCCGGCAGAGTTGGCGCAACATTTCCTTAACCCAAAAAGGAACCAAAATGAAACCGTGCTTCTCAACATCCGAAAAAACCGTGCCGATCTATGTGGTCGAATCCAAAGATCTTGCGCAAACGTTAAGCCAGCTAGACGATGCTGCCCGCGCCTGGGTTGAAGGAAACGGATTCACCGCCAAGCTCGGGCAGGTGGCGCTCATCCCCGGCGAATCCGGCAATGTGCGCGCCGTGCTGGCCGGGTGGGGGAATGTCACCGCCCGCCGCCGTGACTGGTTCCACTTTTCGAGCATTGCCGCCAAGCTACCCGAAGGCGATTACCGGATTGAGTCAGGCCTCAAAAGGCCAGAGCTAAAGGAGGCGGCGCTGGCGTGGCTGCTGGGCAGCTATCGCTTCGACCGCTATAAGGAAAAACCAGCGCAAAAAGCGCGGCTCGCCTGCCCGGCTGGTGTGGATGCCGCGCGGGTTGAACTTGAAGCCGAAGCCGCTTTTTTAACCCGTGATCTCATCAACACGCCCGCCAACGATATGGGGCCCGAACTATTGGAAGCCGCATTTTTCGAGCTGGCCGAACGGCACAAAGCCAAGGCCAGCGCGATAATCGGGGACGATCTTCTAAAGGAAAACTTTGGGTTGATCCACGCCGTGGGCCGTGCTGCCGCCCAAGCCCCGCGCCTGCTTGATATGATCTGGGGCGAGCCGGACGCACCTAAACTCACCCTTGTTGGCAAAGGTGTGTGCTTTGATACCGGCGGGCTGAACATCAAACCCGGGGCCTCGATGGGGCTGATGAAAAAGGACATGGGAGGTGCCGCCAATGTGCTTGGGTTGGCCCATATGATCATGTCGCTCGGGCTCAATGTGCGCCTGCGGGTGCTAGTTCCTGCCGTTGAAAATGCTATTTCCGCCAGTTCGTTCCGCCCGCAGGATATCTTGCGTTCGCGCAAGGGGCTGACGGTCGAAAACAATAATACCGACGCCGAAGGGCGGCTAGTATTGGCAGACGCGTTGGCGATGGCCGATGAGGAAACCCCCGACCTGCTGATCTGCATGGCCACCCTCACCGGCGCGGCGCGCGTGGCGCTCGGGCCGGACCTACCTCCGTTTTATACCGATGACGGTGCGCTCGCCCACCAGATCACCCGCGCGGCCCGCGCCGAGGCCGACCCGCTCTGGCGAATGCCTTTTTGGGAAGGATATGAAACCAAAATCGAACCCGGCATTGCCGATCTTGACAATGCCCCCAAAGGCGGGATGGCCGGCTCGATCACCGCTGCCCTCTTTTTGCGACGGTTTGTTGAAAACGCGGCCCAGTTCGCCCATTTCGATGTGTTCGGCTGGACACCTGAGGCCCGACCCGCGCGGCCCAAAGGGGGCGAAGCCCAAGGGGGGCGGGCGATTCTTTCCGTGATTGAGGAACAGTTCGGTGAGGGTTAATCTGCCACTGGTTGACCTGCTCAATGCGCCAACTGGCGCGCGCATCTCACAACTGCTGTTTGGTGAAAGCTTTATCGTGGAAAAAACTGATGGCGGACATAGCTTTGGCCAGACCTATTGCGGCTATGAGGGCTGGCTGCCCAGCGCGGCACTCGCGCGAAGCCGTGAGGTCAGCCACAAGGTCTCTTCCCTCGCCACCTATGTTTACGCCACGCCCAGCATGAAGTCAGAGGTCCGGCTCCGCCTGCCCTTTATGGCACAGATTGTAGTTCAAAAAAGTGAGGGTGAGTTCACCAAAACTCCCGAGGGGTACATTTTTAGCCAGCATCTTTCCACAGATATCGCCTCGGATTATGTTTCCGAGGCCGAGCGGTTTATCGGCACGCCCTACCTGTGGGGCGGGCGCTCAACCCTTGGCATTGATTGCTCGGGGCTTGCGCAGCTTACCCTGCTTTCGGCAGGCATTCTATCTCCTCGGGATTCTGGCCCGCAGTCTAGGAGTATTGGCAACGCCCTGCCGCTTGATGCCCCGCTAAAACGTGGTGATCTGGTGTTTTGGAAAGGCCATGTCGGGATAATGCAGGATAGTGATACCCTCCTGCACGCTACAGCCTATTCCATGTCGGTGATGAGCGAGCCGCTCGCCACTACAGTGGCCCGCGTAAAAGCGCAGGGCTATGGCGACATCACTTCGATACGGCGCGTTTGAGGTTGGCAATGCCGAGCGTTTCCAGAACCTTATCCTCAATCGATTCCGCATCCAGCCCCGCCGCTTTATACATATTGGCCGGTGTATCCTGCGCAATATAGCTATCGGGCAAGGTCATCGAGCGGAACTTTAGCCCGCTGTCAAACACGCCTTCATCGCTCAAAAGCTGTGCCACATGGGAGCCAAAGCCACCCACCGCGCCCTCTTCAATCGTGATCAGCGCCTCGTGCCCCGCCGCGAGGCTAAGCACAAGGTCCCGATCCAGCGGTTTGGCAAATCGGGCATCGGCAATGGTCGGGGTTATCCCCCGCGCACTCAGGTTTTCCGCCGCCTTCAGGCATTCCGAAAGCCGCGTGCCCAGCGAAAGTATCGCTACCCGTGCCCCCTGTTGCACGATCCGACCCTTGCCGATCTCGAGCACTACACCGCGCTCGGGCAGCTCTACACCCACGCCTTCACCGCGTGGAAAGCGAAACGCCGAAGGCTGGTCGTTAATGCTGGCGGCAGTGGCAACCATGTGCATCAGCTCAGCTTCATCTGCCGCCGCCATAACCACAAAATTGGGGAGGTTGCTCAAAAAGGCAATATCAAAAGATCCCGCATGGGTTGGCCCGTCAGCCCCCACCAAGCCAGCACGGTCAATCGCAAAGCGCACCGGCAGGGACTGGATGGAAACGTCATGCGCGACCTGATCATAACCGCGCTGCAAAAAGGTGGAATAAATCGCGCAAAACGGCTTCATACCACCAGCCGCGAGACCGGCTGAAAAGGTCACTCCGTGCTGCTCTGCCATGCCGACATCAAACATCCGGTTGGGGAAGTGCTTGGCAAAAACATCCATTCCAGTGCCATCGGGCATAGCGGCCGTAATGCCGACCACGCGGCTGTCTGCTTCCGCCTCAGCCACCAGCGCCTTGGCAAAAACCGAAGTGTAACTCGGTGCGTTGGCGGGCGGAGATTTGTGCACAACACCGGTTTGCGGGTCAAACTTGCCGCGCGCATGACCACGGTCTGCGGCGCCCTCAGCCGAGGCAAAACCCTTGCCCTTTTTGGTAATTACATGGATGAGTACCGGCCCGTCAGCCCGCTCGTGCACGGTGCGTAAAACACTCAGCAACTGCTCCATATCATGGCCATCAATCGGCCCGACATATGAGAAACCAAGCTCCTCAAACAGGGTACCGCCTACGGTCATGGATTTAACCATTTCCTTGGCACGGCGCGCCCCATCTTGCAGTGGCGGCGGCAAGAGAGAGGCAAAGCCCTTGGCGGCGGATTTCAACTCCTGAAACGGCGCTTCGGCATACAGCCGTGAGAGATAGCCGGAAAGTGCGCCCACTGGCGGGGCGATCGACATATCATTGTCATTCAGCACCACAAACATGCGCTTGTTCATGTGGCCAGCATGATTAAGCCCCTCAAAAGCCATGCCTGCCGGAATGGACCCATCACCGATCACAGCAATGGCGTCGCCNNATGCCATGCTCTGGCGTTCCGCCCAAATCCCGCGCGGCCACAAATCCGGTGGCTGCCGAAATGGATGTAGCCGAATGGCCTGCACCAAACGGATCATATTCGCTTTCGCTTCGCTTGGTGAACCCCGAAATCCCGCCGCCCGAGCGCAGTGATTCCATACGATCGCGCCGCCCTGTTAGAATTTTATGCGGATAGCACTGGTGGCTCACATCCCAGATCAACCGGTCGCGTGGAGTATCAAACACCGCGTGTAGCGCCACGGTCAGCTCCACCACGCCCAGCCCTGCACCCAGATGGCCGCCGGTTTTAGAAACGGCTGCAATGGTTTCAAAGCGCAGCTCGTCAGCGAGCTGGCGCAGCTCCTGGTCGCTGAGCTTTTTCAGGTCAGCCGGGCTTTTTACGAGGTCAAGCAACGGGGTATTCATAAGGTTTCCTTACACCGTGCGGGTTATCGCAAATTGGGCGGCCAACCGCAAGTTATCTGCGCGGGGGCCATAACACTCAAGCGCTGCAATTGCTTGCTCAACCAGTGATTCGGCGCGCGCTGTTGCTCCATCTAACCCCAAAAGGGTTACGAAAGTGGCCTTACCCGCGGCTTCATCTTTTTGAACCCGTTTTCCGGTGGCGGATTCGTCACCGATAATGTCGAGCATATCATCCCGTATCTGGAACGCATTTCCCAAAGCCTGCGCATAGTGATGCAGTGGTGCCGGATCTTCTCCGGCCAGATATGCCCCGGCACCGGCAGACCAATGAATGAGCGCGCCCGTTTTCAACGATTGCAAAAGTGTAATTTCTTCAAGGTTCAAAGGGTGGGCGGCGCTTTCGGCGGCAATATCATAATCTTGCCCCAGCACCATGCCCTGAGCGCCGGATGCCCGCGCCAGGCTGGAAACAAGCGCCAGCCGGGCTTCGGCGTTTGCCTCCATATTCGCCAGAATTTCGAACGCCTGCGCTTGCAGTGCGTCTCCGGCCAGCACTGCCGTAGCCTCATCCCATTTGATATGCACCGTTGGCAAGCCATGGCGCAGGTCATCATCATCCATCGCGGGCAGGTCATCATGGACCAAGGAGTAGGCGTGAATGCACTCAACAGCGGCGGCGGCATCCGCCGCGCCTGCGGCACCAAAAAGCCCGGCGCTTTCAAAAACCAGAAAGGCCCGCAAACGCTTCCCGCCCGACAGCGCGGCATAGCGCATCGCCTCCGCGATCCGGCCGTTTCGCGGCAGCAGATCATCCAGCCGCTGCTCGACAGCCAGTGCGGTAGACTTCAGCGCTTTTTCAAAGCTAGTCATAGCTTGCCGGCACCGCACCGGTGGCTTCACCATCCGCGGTTTTTGTAATCTGGGCGACCTTCTCTTCGGCCTCGGCCAGTTTTGTCTCGCAGTGCTTTTTCAGGGCATCGCCACGCTCGTAAAGCTTGATCGATTCCTCTAGCGGTACATTGCCCGATTCGAGTTGCCCGACCAGTTGCTCCAGCTCTGCCATTGCCTGCTCGAAGCTCATTTCCTCAACTTTATTCATGCGCTATGCTCCTGCAAGGTCCCGACATGGCTGCAAACCAGCCCGCCCAATGTGGAAAGATTATACCCCCCCTCAAGCGCAGAAACCAGCCGCCCTTGGCAATGTTTTTGCGCCGCTTCGCAAAGTTTTGCCGTTGCATAGATAAAATCACCCTCTTCCCAGTTGAGGTTGGCCAACGGGTCACCTTTATGCGCATCAAATCCGGCGGAGAGCAGAATCAGTTCGGGCTCGAATTCATCGAGCGCGGGCAGGATTATCTGGTCCAGTTTTTGGCGGTAGAGGGTGCCTGTTGACTGGGCGGGAAGCGGGATATTGGTGATCTGACCATGAGCGCCCCGCTCGTTTTCAGCGCCGGACCCGGGGAAAAGCGGCATTTCATGGCTTGAGAAGAACCGGATTCGCGGCTCATCCCACAATATGTCTTGCGTGCCGTTTCCGTGGTGCACATCAAAGTCCACGATCGCCACACGGCTTAGCCCCCGCGCCTCCAGCGCATGGAGCGCGGCAATTGCCACCGTACCAAACAGGCAAAACCCCATGGACCTTTCCCTCTCGGCATGATGGCCGGGCGGGCGCATCGCAAGAAAGGCGTTCCCGGCTTCTCCGTCCAAAACCATATCCACTGCTCTNNATAATACCGCCAACGGCACGGCGCGCGGCGTTCAAGCTGCCAGCAGCCATATATGTATCAGGGTCAAGCGCTACAATGCCTTTGCTGGGCAGTTGTTGGGTTAGCCCATCGATATAGCTTTGAGGATGGGCGCGCAGAATAGGTTCATCCCCCGAAATCGGGGCTTCAACCCTTAAGAGGTCCAGCTTTGCAACCGCATCCAGAATCACCTCCATCCGCGCCACCTGCTCGGCGTGGCCGGCTGGGTTTTTGTGGTCAAGTGCGTCTGGATGGGTCAGAAAAGCTGTGGTCATAAGGTTTGATACCGCGCTGGCTTCTTTCCGGCAAGGCTGGATTATCGGGCCAAATATGCGTATCTGAAAAGAGTAAAGCAGGGGGGCGGACATGCCGGAGTTGCCAGAAGTCGAAACCGTTATGCGCGGCTTGATGCCCGCAATGGAAAACCGCAAAATTATGAGAGCCGATGTGCGTCGCGAGGGGCTACGCTGGCCGTTTCCGCCGCTCTTCGCCAACCGGTTAAGCGGTGCGCGGGTGGAGGGCATGCACCGGAGGGCCAAGTTTATTTTAATGGCGCTGGATAGCGGCGAGAGCCTGCTTGTGCACCTTGGCATGTCGGGCAAGGTCACAATCGACGATAGCGGTGTGCTGGCCCCCGGCAAGCACGACCATGTTGTGCTGGATATGGAAAACGGCATCCGCATCCTGTTCAATGACCCGCGCCGCTTTGGAATGCTGGACCTGCTGGATAGCCAAAACCCTGAAGCCCACAAAATGCTGGCCACTCTGGGGCCGGAGCCCTTGGGCAACCGCTTTGACGCATCCTATCTTGAACAGAAGTTAAAAGGCCGGAAATCTCCGATTAAATCCAGCCTGCTGGACCAGCGAATCATTGCCGGCCTTGGCAACATTTATGTCTGCGAGGCGCTCTGGCGCGCCGGGATCAACCCGCTCTCCAGCAGCGGTTCCCTCAACCCGGCGCAATTGTCGAGCCTGACCGGTCATATCCGAAATGTCCTGTCAGAGGCGATCAGGGCCGGAGGGTCTTCGCTCAAAGACTACCGCCAAGCCAATGGTGAACTCGGGTATTTCCAGCATAACTTTGCGGTCTACGGCCGCGAAGGCGAACCTTGCCGCAAGCCGGGCTGCCTCGGCAAAATAGCCCGCATCGTTCAATCCGGCCGCTCCAGTTTTTATTGCCCGACCTGTCAGCAACAGGGTTGATTGGCGCGATATCCGTGCTAAACCTTTCAGTCTGAAAAACAATTCACGGAGTCCCCGATGGCTTACGAAACGATTCTTGTCGAT
>DFBP01000157.1:23405-23575 GCA_002366685.1 Rhodobacterales bacterium UBA3077
AAGGAAATGTCCGAAAAAGGCTTTGTGGACATGTTTATGGAGGATTATTTCACCTCCGAAACCGAAGCGCTGCTGCGCACCCGCAAGCCAATTATCGCTGCGGTTTCCGGCTTTGCCCTTGGTGGCGGCTGCGAGTTGGCCATGATGTGTGACTTTATCATCGCCTCTGA
>DFBP01000157.1:23625-25936 GCA_002366685.1 Rhodobacterales bacterium UBA3077
AAATCAAAAGCCATGGAAATGAACCTTACCGGCCGCTTTATGGACGCTGACGAAGCCGAGCGCTCCGGTCTTGTGAGCCGCGTTGTGCCCTGCAAAGACCTGATCAAAGACGCCAAAGCGACAGCCGCAAAAATTGCAGAAAAATCCATGCTGACAGTGCTGGCGATCAAGGAAACCGTAAACCGCTCCTATGAAACGACCCTGAGTGAGGGCCTGCTTTACGAGCGCCGCGTTTTCCATGCGCTCTTCGCTACCGACGACCAATCCGAAGGCATGGCCGCCTTTGCCGAAAAACGCAGCCCGCAATTTCGGGATAAATAACCGCAAACCTGTTGACTCTCTCCGCAAGCGGATGTAGAGGAACGCTTCATCGAATTATACGAAAACCGGATCATAAAATATGGCTAACTCGCCCCAAGCAAAAAAACGTGCCCGTACAGCCGACCGTCGTGCTGTAATAAACAAAAACCGCCGCACGCGGATCAAAACCTTCATCCGTCGTGTTGAAGAGGCAATTTCCGGTGGCGATCAGGCTGTTGCAGCCGAAGCCTTGAAAAACGCACAGCCCGAAATCATGCGTGGCGTGACCAAAGGGATCTGGCACAAAAGCACAGCAAGCCGCAAAGTTTCGCGCCTTGCTGCCCGCGTGAAAGCGATGGCTGCCTAACACAACCGCCATTTCGGTTTTTTGAAAAGCACGCTTTTTGGCGTGCTTTTTTGTTTGACACAAAAAAGTCAAAAATCTGCGATTCGTGCTATTGCCCGAATCTGGGCCGCTGGTATAGCTTCATCAGGAGCTTGGTGATCTGCCGCATTCTGCCCGAAAGCGTCGTCAGAACAATTGTAAATACCGCATCGAAACCGATTTTTCGATATGCGATTCCTATTGTCCTGCACCAGCAAAAAAATAAAAATATACGCCCGAAGGCAGGGCGCTCTGTGAACGATCACAGATGGGATAAGACGGGACAAGTATGGACGCCATTTGCCATAATGAATGCTGGGGACGAATCCGAACCGAGCTGCGCAGCTCTCTTGGGGTTGATGCCTTCAATAACTGGATAGAGCCACTTGGTTTTTTGGGAATTGAAACCGGAAATGCACGATTCTCGGTACCAACCAGTTTTATGGGCAACTGGGTATCTCGTAACTACGCAGATGCAATTATCCATCTTTTTGGAGCCGAAGGAGTCGGGATTTCCCGCCTGGAGTTCTCAGCACCCGAGCAGGTGCAATCCGCGCCGGCGCCCACCCCGCGCGTTGAAGTGAAACCGGCCGGCATTGATCTGCCGTCTTCGCCGCTGGATAGCCGTTTTACCTTTGATCAATTCGTCGTGGGCACCCCCAACGAGCTTGCCCATGCCGCTGCGCGCCGTGTTGCTGAAGGCGGGGATGTCACCTTTAACCCGCTATTCCTTTATGGCGGTGTTGGCTTGGGTAAAACCCACCTGATGCACGCCATCGCGCACGAGATCCGCACCACGCGCCCCGAGGCCCGTGTGCTTTATCTCTCGGCAGAGCAGTTCATGTTCCGCTTTGTGCAGGCGCTCCGCTTCAAGGACATGCATTCGTTCAAGGAACAGTTCCGCTCGGTTGATATGTTGATGGTCGATGATCTCCAGTTCATTGCCGGAAAAAACTCAACCCAAGACGAATTTTTTCATACTTTCAATGCCTTGATCGAACAAGGCAAGCAGATCGTCATTTCGGCTGACCGCTCCCCGGGAGAGATTGAAGGGCTGGAGGAGCGCATTCGCTCCCGCCTGCAATGGGGCTTGGTGGTGGACCTGCACCCGACCAATTACGAACTCCGCCTCGGCATTTTGCACGCCAAAGCCGAAGCGCAGGCCAAGCTTAACCCGAATGTCGGGCTGGACGTGAAAGTGCTCGAGTTCCTCGCGCACCGCATCAGCTCGAACGTGCGGGTTCTTGAAGGCGCGCTCACGAGGTTGTTTGCGTTTGCCTCGTTGGTGGGCCGCGATATCACGCTTGATATGGCTCAGGAATCATTGGCGGACCTGCTCCGCGAGTCAGACCGCAAGGTCACGATTGACGAAATCCAGCGCAAGGTTGCCGAGCACTATAACCTGCGGATCAGTGATCTGCTCTCGCCACGCCGTGCCCGCGCCGTGGCCCGCCCGCGGCAGGTTGCCATGTTCCTTAGTAAAGATCTGACCTCGAAATCCCTGCCGGAAATCGGCCGGAAATTCGGCGGGCGCGACCATACCACCGTGATCCATGCGGTGAAACGGGTTGAGGAGCTAAAGAAGTCTGACAATCAGGTGGCTGAAGATGTCGAACTGCTGCGCCG
>DFBP01000153.1:0-2275 GCA_002366685.1 Rhodobacterales bacterium UBA3077
CATGCAGTTTGCATCAAAGGGAGCGCCACGGCGTTTCACCCCGAACCGGCTCCTTTGGCCGCAATCAGCGCCGGATTGCGGGCCAAGTTTGACCCGCGTGGCATATTAAATCCGGGGCGGATGGGATAGATGCAGACCAATTTTACACCCGAGCAGTTAAAAGATAGCGGCATTCAGCGCGCTGACGAGATATTGCGCACCTGTGTTCATTGCGGGTTTTGCACTGCCACTTGCCCGACATATCAACTGCTGGGGGATGAGCTTGATAGCCCGCGGGGCCGGATTTACCTGATCAAGGATATGCTGGAAAATGACCGGCGTGCCGACGAAAAAACGGTGAAGCATGTTGACCGCTGCCTGAGTTGCCTGAGTTGCATGAGCACCTGCCCCTCGGGCGTGCATTACATGCATTTGGTGGACCTCGCGCGGGAGCATATCGAGAAAACCTATAAACGCCCGATCTTTGATCGCGGTTTGCGCTGGGTTTTGTCCCAAATCCTGCCTTACCCCGCACGGTTCCGCGCCGCAATCATTGGCGCTTGGGCGGCCAAGCCATTTCGGTTTGCTCTGCCCGCCAAACTGAAGGCGATGGTTGACTTTGCCCCCGCCAAGCTGCCTACCCCGAGCCCTACTGACGCCGCGCAAGTGTTCCCCGCCAAGGGCAAGACTGTCCGCCGCGTGGCTCTGCTGACCGGCTGCGCCCAAAAGGCGCTGAACACGGACATTAACGAGGCCACCATTCGGCTGCTCACCCGCCACGGCTGCGAGGTGGTGATCGCCAAGGGCATGGGCTGCTGCGGGGCGGTCACGCACCATATGGGCAAAACCGATGCCAGCCACCGCTCGGCGGCGGCGAATATCAAAGCATGGATGGCGGCGAACGTCGATACGGTGGTGATCAACACTTCGGGTTGCGGCACGACCGTGAAAGACTACGGCCATATGTTCCGCGATGACGAGTTGGCACAAGACGCGGCCAAAATCTCGGAGATGACCCGCGATATTTCGGAACTGATGGAAGAGCTGGGGTTGCAACAAGCAGGGGTGAGCCCGATGAAAGTTGCTTATCATGCGGCTTGCTCGCTGCAACACGGCCAGCAAATAAAAGACGCACCCAAGAACCTGCTCCGCGCGGCCGGTTTTACGGTGCTGGAGCCGAGCGACCCGCACCTGTGCTGTGGTTCAGCGGGCACTTATAACCTGATGCAGCCGGAGCTGGCGCAACAACTGGGGGCACGCAAGATTAAAACCCTCGAAGTGCTGGAGCCGGAAATTATCGCGGCGGGCAACATCGGCTGCATGATGCAAATCGGAGCGGGCACCGGGGTACCGATTGTGCACACGGTTGAACTACTTGACTGGGCAACGGGCGGGCCAAAGCCTCCGGCGCTGACGGAAAACCGCTGAGAAGGTCACAATAATTGATCTTTGTATGCGCCGCGAGTGCGCCAACGGCTCCCGAAAAAAATCGGTTACCAATTTCATAAAGTCTGCTTTGGGTTGATATATATCAATTTCCATTCTTGAAAAAAAGCGTATATAATACATGCATTCACATAAATATTACGAAAAGGTAAACACAAATGAAAAATCTACTTCTAACGTCATCGCTTGCTCTTGCATTTTGCGCTGGCGGAGCTTTGGCACAAGAGGCTGGCTTCCAGGGTGGTGAAGTGAACCTATCATTCGCTGCATACAGCAACGATAATTACGACAATTCGGTCAACAATTTCTCGGGAAATTTTTCGACGGCCTATAATATCTCACCGGCATTTGGTGTGCAGGTTGGCGCCGGATACAACTCATTTTCTCTTGATGAAGGAGATGCGGCGATATCGATCGATATGACCGATATTAACGCACACGCGTATTACAACTTTAATGAAAATGGAAAAGCGGGGATTTTTGTTGCACGCTATTCCTTGAGCAATCTCTTTTTGGAAGAAATAGATGGGCCCGGCTTTGAGGTGCTGGAATTGGCTTCTGACCTGATGACTTATGGTGTTGAAGGAACTATGGAATTCGGTGGCGTCAGCGTTGAATTGCGTTACGGTATGGCGGAAGTCCAGAATAGCTTTTTGCTTTATGAGATAGATCCAACCTTGCTGGATATTTCCTTTGTGACGGCCGATGTCGGGTATGAGATTTCTCCCAAGCTGGAAATCACAGCCCGCCTTGCAAACACCCATCTTTCCTATGATGGAGATAGCGTTGATCTGTTCACCTATGGTGTGGGTGCCGAATACGAGGTTATGACAAATCTCAAAGTTCTGGC
>DFBP01000153.1:2340-2484 GCA_002366685.1 Rhodobacterales bacterium UBA3077
GACGGCGGAATGGACGAGGATGTCTCCAATTTCAAAATTGGTGCCTCTATTCCGTTTGGCAGCAATTCAGACGACCTCTATAGCCGCATCAAGTTGTTCTAAAACACAACCAATTGCGAAAATAAAAGATGGGCGCGGAGAAAT
>DFBP01000153.1:2641-4662 GCA_002366685.1 Rhodobacterales bacterium UBA3077
GGGTTGGGTGGCCTCATTCACCGGTGTGGCAATGAGATTTGAAGTGCTTTCTCCCGGTAGCTTGTAGCGCAGTTTCAGGAAAGCGAGCTCTCCGTTACCTTCAGGCAGGGGTTCGGCATCGCTGTAGCGCAGCGGGTCGATGCTGATGGCGGCTGAACCAACGGGGGTGATCTCGTAGAGAGCAGTCACCTGCGTGCCTGCACCGATATCACCGGCATCCACTGCATCATTGTTGAAGTCCTCGCGGTTGAGCGCGCGGGTTTCGTAGCCGATCAACCGGTATTCAGCGACCTCGGCAGGGTTAAACTCGACCTGAATTTTCACGTCTTGCGCAATGGTAAACAGCGCACCGCCGATTTGGTCAACCAGCACCTTTTGGGCTTCGGCGAGCGTGTCGATATAGGCCGCGGTGCCGTTGCCGTTTTGAGCCAGCGTTTGCATGAGCGCATCGTTATAGTTGCCTTGCCCGAAGCCGAGGATGGACAGATAAACGCCGCTTTCGCGCTTGTCTTCGATATAGGTTTTCATCGCTTCGGTAGAGGACATACCGACGTTAAAATCCCCATCGGTGGCAAGGATCACGCGGGAGGTTTCCCCGTCTTCCAACATATCTTCGGCCAGCGCGTAGGCTTGCTCCAGCCCCGCTTGCCCAGCGGTCGAGCCGTCGGCAGAAAGCCGTGTCAGGCTGTCGAGAATTTTGCGGGTCTCGTTGGCGGGGGTAGGCTCCAGTGCCATGCCTGCCGAGCCGGCATAAGTGACAATCGCCACCGAATCCTGTTCGGAAAGCTCTCCGAGCAGCAGCCGGAAAGACTGGATCAAAAGCGGGAGCTTGTCGGGAGAATTCATCGAGCCCGAGGTGTCTAGAAGAAATACGAGGTTCACAGGCGGGCGCTCGGCCAGCGGGATATCATATCCCTGAATGCCGATATGTATGAGCAAGGTGTCTTCGTTCCACGGGGTCGGCATTACAGTGGCCTGAGGCGCAAAGGGCTGCTCGGTGGTTGCGGGAGAGGTGTAGTTGTAATCAAAATAATTGATCATTTCCTCGGTGCGCACCGAATCCGGATTGGGTAGATAACCATTCAGCAGGGAACGGCGCATAACGCTGTAGGAGGCGGTGTCCACGTCGATTGAAAAGGTCGAAACCGGTTCGTCGAGCGTGGCCTTGACCGGGCTCACGGCTTCGCCGTCGAACTGGTCGCGGGTTTGCGGTTCGGCCTCGATAAAGGGGGCGCCTTCGCCACTTGTAGACATAAGGCCACCGACGGACGGTTGCGGGGCGGACAGCATGAGCGTATTTGGTGCGACAGCCGTCACGCTATCCGCGAGGCTGCCCGGCGCGACCAGAGCCTCGGTGCGCGCGCGGTTGTCTTCTTCAAGTTCCGGTTGGGGTGCAACGAAGGCTTCGGCGGTTTGGGTGTCATTTTGGCGGGGTGCGTTATCGTCAGCTACGGTCCCGGTGATCTGTGGCCCTTGATCTACCCCTGCGTTGCCACTCACGGCAGAGCTGTTTTTCAGCGGGGTGTTTGATGTCAGGTCCTCGGTGCCATCGATTGGTGCTATGGCATTTCTGGTTGCCACTGGCAGGGCGGGTTTGCCGAAATCATAGTTCTGGGTAATAACAATCGCCAGAGCGATGGTGGCAAAGCTGGCAGTGCCGAGCATCATGCCGCGGGAGGTCAATTTTTCAAACATATCCTTTAGTCCTTTCAAAAATCCGCTTCCCGTTGTGGTGCGGTTATGAATAGGACGTTCGGCATTGGCCGATCCTTGGATATTTTCCGAATTTTTCTCAAAGGCCGCCATACCGGCGTCCAGCGCTGCCGATTTTGCAGTGCTTGAAGGCGGCGGCACTTCCTCTTTCAGGAGGGCCGCGAGTTTTTCCAGATCGTCGCTCATTTCAGCATCTCCTCTGCTTGTGCCATCAGGCGGAGTTCTTTTTTCACTTCACTCATGCGCCAGCTGACAGAGCCTTCGGACAGCCCCAAAGCTTTGCCCGCCTGTTTGTGGGTCATATCTTC
>DFBP01000153.1:4727-10015 GCA_002366685.1 Rhodobacterales bacterium UBA3077
GCTTCTCAACGGCGGCTTCCCGGCGCATCACCTCAACATCCCCCCAGCCATCAGCTGCGCGGGCCTGCGTGCCGCGCTTGCGCATCAGGTCGCGCCCGGCGTTGACCACCACGCGGTAGAGCCAGCTCTCAAACTTCGAATCGCTCCGGAAGGATGTGAGTTTTTTCGGCAGTGCTGCGCAAATTTCCTGCACCAGATCCTCCGCATCTGCCTGTTGCCCGAGCGTGCGATAGGCGACCCGATACATCAGATCATAGTGCCGCTCCAAGAGCGAGCGAAACGCCTCTGCGTTTCCGCCCACCGCCTCGGCCGCCAAGTTTTCGCTGCTCTTTTCCATGTGTCCTATGCTTAAGACGTGTGTGGGTATACAATCCTTGGCAGAAATATTTGGAAATATAAAGGGTCGTGTGCCGCCCTAATATTGCGTCCCCAAGTAATAAACTGAACGGTAGTTCAATTAAAAGCTTTACTCACAAAATTTTCTTGCTAGTCTAGCGTAAATCGACAGGCCTAAGCCTGCGTATAGTATAGGGCCCTAAAGCCCGAACCGGGAGGAAATTGGTGGTGAGCAAGAATAATGTTCTGCCCGAGGGGCTGGATACATTTCCCAAATTGCTGGCGCGCAATGCCAAGCAGTGGGCGAATGCGCCGGCATATCGTGAAAAAGAATACGGGATCTGGCAAAGCTGGACCTGGTCTGAGGTCTTTGAAGAAGTCAACGCGCTGGCCATGGGTTACGTGGCGCTTGGGCTGAACGAGGGCGACTATGTGGCTATTATTGGCCGCAATCGCCCTTATCTCTATTGGGCCATGCTGGCAGCGCAAGCCGCTGGTGGCATTCCGGTACCGCTCTATCAGGACGCCAACGCCGAAGAAATGGCCTATGTGCTGGAGCATTGCGGGGCACGGTTCATTGTGGCCGAAGACCAAGAGCAGGTTGATAAGGTGCTGGAAGTGCAGGACAATCTGCCAAATGTTGACCAGATCATCTATTTTGATAAGCGTGGCATGCGCAAATACGAACACCAGCACCTGAACGCCTATGAGGATGTTCAGGCCGAGGGCCGTGCCGGACACTACCGGCTGGCGCCCGTACTTGCCGAGCGGCAGGCCAAGCTGACCGAGGATAGTACCTGCGTTATGCTCTATACGTCGGGCACCACGGGCAAGCCCAAGGGTGTGGTGCTTTCCAACACCAATATTATTGCCTCGGCCAAGGCCAGCTCGGAGTTTGATAACCTCAGCGCCAGTGATTCCGTTTTGGCTTACCTGCCAATGGCTTGGGTGGGTGATTTTATATTTTCGATCGGGCAAAGCTGCTGGACCGGTTTTTGTGTGGCTTGCCCCGAAAGCCCCGAAACCATGCAGGCCGACCTGCGAGAAATTGGACCAAGCTACTTTTTTGCCCCACCGAGGTTTTTTGAGGGCCTGCTGACCAATGTGATGATCCGCATTGAAGACGCCAGTCCGCTGAAAAAACGGCTGTTTCATAAATATATGGCCCATGCCAAAAAAGTTGGCCCCGCGCTGCTTGATGGCGAAGAGGTCAGCTTTATGGATAAGCTCAAATACAAAATCGGCGATTTCCTGATCTACGCACCGCTGAAAAACACGCTCGGGCTTTCAAAGGTTCGGGTGGGTTATACTGCGGGCGAGGCCATCGGCCCCGAGATATTTGAATTTTACCGCTCGCTTGGGATTAACCTCAAGCAGCTTTACGGCCAAACCGAGGCTTCGGTGTTTATCACCCAGCAGCCAGACGGGCAGGTGCGGGTAGATACGGTTGGTGTGCCTTCCCCGGGTGTAGAGATTAGGATTGCGGATAGTGGCGAGGTTTTCTACCGTTCGCCCGGTGTTTTTGTGGAGTATTACAAAAACCAAGAAAGCACCGCCGATACCAAAGACGCGGACGGCTGGGTGGCCACAGGGGATGCTGGTTTTATCGAGGAAGAATCCGGCCATTTGCGCATTATTGACCGCGCTAAAGATGTGGGTCAAATGGCCGATGGCAGCTTGTTTGCGCCCAAATTTGTCGAGAACAAGCTGAAGTTTTTCCCGAATATTCTTGAAGCCGTGGTGTTTGGCGATGGCCGCGAAACCTGCACAGCGTTCATCAATATCGATCTGAACGCGGTTGCCAACTGGGCGGAGCGCAACAACGTGGCCTATGGGTCTTACCAAGAGCTGGCGGGCAACCCGCAAGTCTACAACATCATTCAGGAGCATATTGAAGAGGTCAACAAATCGGTGGCAACGGATGCAATGCTCTCTGGCTGCCAGATCCACCGTTTCTTGGTGCTGCACAAAGAGTTGGACCCGGATGACGGCGAAATGACCCGCACCCGCAAAGTGCGCCGCAAGATCGTGGGCGAGAAGTTCCAAGACCTGATTGAAGCGCTTTACGATGGCTCCACCAGCGTGAGCACAGAAACCGAAGTAACCTATGAAGACGGCCGCAAGGGCTTGATCAAAGCCACATTGGAGCTACGCGATGTAGCCGTAGTGCCGGTGAATAAAGAGGTGGCCGCATGAGCGAAACATATGTAACGCCCGATGGACGCACCATCGGCGCGCCGGTGCTGGAGATGAAAAACATCACTCTGCGCTTTGGTGGCGTGGTGGCGATTAAGGATATCTCCTTTGATATCCGCGAGGGTGAAATTCGAGCCATAATCGGGCCGAATGGGGCTGGCAAATCCTCAATGCTCAACGTGATCAACGGGTTTTATCACCCGCAAGAGGGCGAAATATGGTTCCGCGGTGCCAAGCGCAAACCGATGAAGCCATACCAGATTGCCCAACAGGGCATCGCCCGCACCTTTCAGAATATCGCGTTATTCAAGGGTATGAGCACGCTCGATAACATCATGACCGGCCGCTTTAACCAGATGAAAACCAACATGGCGTTGCAAATCCTCTGGAAAGGTCCCGCCGAGCGTGAGGAGCAGGAGAACCGCGAGATTGTCGAGAAAGTGATCGACTTTCTGGAAATTCAGGCGATCCGCAAAACCCCCGTGGGCGCATTGCCTTACGGGTTGCAAAAACGGGTGGAGCTAGGGCGCGCGCTGGCCGCCCAACCCAAGCTGTTGCTGCTCGATGAGCCAATGGCAGGTATGAACGTTGAGGAAAAAGAGGACATGAGCCGCTTTATCCTTGATGTGAATGACGAATTTGGCACCACAATCGCGCTGATCGAGCACGATATGGGCGTGGTGATGGACATCTCCGACCGCGTGGTGGTGATGGATTACGGTAAAAAAATCGGCGATGGCTCGCCAGACGAAGTGCGCAACAATCAGGATGTGATTGATGCGTATCTCGGCGTGGATCACGGGTAGGGGATAGCGATGTTTGACCAATTTTTATACGGAACCGAGGCGGCCATTAACGGGCTGATGACCGGTGTTATGTATTCCCTCGTGGCGCTTGGCTTTGTGCTGATCTTCAAATCATCGGGGATTTTCAATTATGCGCAAGGGGTGATGGCGCTGTTTGGCGCGCTTACGCTTGTGGGTATCCAAAGCGGGCAAGTGCCCTTTTCGCACCTGATTAATGCTGTTTTTGGAACAAGTATTCACCACTTTAGCTGGACGCTGCCTGCGGTTTTGGCAATTGTGCTGACCATAGGAGTTATGATCTTGTTTGCGTGGATGGTGGAGCGATTTTTGCTCAAGCATCTGGTCAACCAAGAGCCGATAATCCTGTTTATGGCCACCATCGGCTTGGCTTACTTCATGGAAGGCGTGGGCGACTTGATGTGGGGTTCCGACATCAAGAAAATCGAGATACCAATTCCACAAGGGATTAACGGGACCATCGATAGCGTAACCTATGATTGGTTCGGCTACGGATTTTATATTGATAACCTTGATATAACGGCGGCGATTATTGCTGTGATATTGGTTGTCGCGCTTACAGTTTTCAGCCAGTATTCCAGCACGGGCCGTGCGCTGCGTGCCGTGGCGGATGACCACCAGGCGGCACTTAGTGTCGGTATTTCTCTAAGGTCGATCTGGGTGATTGTCTGGTCCATTTCAGGTTTTATAGCCTTGGTGGCCGGCGTTATGTGGGGGGCAAAATCGGGCGTACAATTCTCGCTCTCGCTGATCACGCTCAAGGCCTTGCCGGTGCTGATGCTCGGCGGGTTCACCTCGATCCCCGGCGCGATTATTGGCGGGATGATCATCGGTGTGGGTGAAAAAGTCTTTGAATTTGTCGTGAGCTCCAGCTGGTTTGGGGACGCGATGGGCTTCACCTTGAATGCTACCGAGAACTGGTTTGCCTATGTGCTGGCGCTCGTCTTCCTCGTATTCCGGCCGCAGGGCCTGTTTGGCGACAAAATTATCGAAAGAGTTTGATGCAATGATTGCAATATCTGAGAATCACGCCATACTCCCTCTAGGAGCGAAAGGGCCGAAAAACAGGCTTTGTCTCCAAAGGAAAATTGGGAGTGAAAAAAATGAAGTTTTGCGCAATCGCAACGGTTGTCGGGTTCGCCGGCTTTCTGGTGTTCGGATATCTGGCGTTTTTCGCAAGCAAGGATTTCGGCGCATTGCAAATTGTAGATATCGCGCTGTCTCTGGCCTTTCTGATTGGCGGCGGGCTTGCGTGGCGCAGAATCAGCCGCGGGGAGTGCAACTTTCCGGCCGGAAGGACTTAAAACCGCGCGCACCGGCGGCCCCCATATTTGCGCAGCATGCAATTTATTTTAATGCCAAAACAAAAGACGGGGAGGCCTGAGCATGTTGTATCGCGAAGCCGGTGATTTCAAGAAATCCTATGCCGAGGATAGCCAGACCTTTCCATTAAAGCTGGACCGCTGGGGCTACTATGTGCTGCTAGCGGTGGCATTTCTCGGCGTGCCGCTGGTAATCAACGATTATTGGGCCTCGGCTGTGCTGATCCCGTTTCTGATCTGGACGATCGCCGCCCTGGGGTTGAACATCCTTACAGGTTATTGCGGGCAGTTGAGCCTTGGGTCCGGCGGGTTTATGGCTGTGGGGGCTTATGCTTCCTATAAGCTGATGACCTCGTTTCCTGATCTGAATATCATGATCATTGTGCTGATTTCGGGTGCGATTACAGCGGCGGTTGGCGTCATGTTTGGCCTTCCGAGCCTGCGGATCAAGGGGTTTTATCTGGCGGTGGCCACACTGGCGGCGCAGTTCTTCCTTGTATGGCTGTTTAACAAAGTCGAGTGGTTTTATAACTACTCCGCTTCCGGTCAAATTTCGGCCCCCAAGCGTGAAATGTTCGGCTTTGAGGTTACCGGCCCTTCGGCAACTGCC
>DFBP01000035.1:0-4314 GCA_002366685.1 Rhodobacterales bacterium UBA3077
AAACATGAAGGCGGATATCCGTTTTTGCTCTGAAATCGACATGGTTTTGTCGAAAACGGGACAACATTGGTAAGAATCGCTGACATAATGGCGAAAAAACGGACCCGCCATGCGCCTACTTATTTCATTTGCGGCCCTTTTTGGGTCCATCACCCTATTGCAGCTCAGTTCGGGTGCCATTGGCCCGCTCGATGTGCTTTCCGGCGTGCAGGAAGGGTTTTCCAACGCGCAAATCGGCTTGCTCGGCTCCGCACATTTTACCGGCTTTTTTATCGGATGCTGGTGGGCCCCGCGGCTGATGGGCACCATCGGCCATTCGCGCGCTTTTGCGGCCTTTGCCGCCGCTGGGGCCATCGGCGCGATTGCGCACCCGATGCTGGTGGAGCCAACCTTATGGGCGGGGCTGCGGATCATGACCGGGTTGAGCGTGGCGGGCTGTTACACGGTGATCGAGGCGTGGATGCAGGCCAAGCTGACCAATAGCAATCGCGGGCGGGTTATGGCCTCCTACCGCACGGTGGATATTGTGGCCTCCTCGCTGGCGCAACTAATGATCGGGGCGCTGACCCCGGCGAGCTATATTTCCTATAACCTTCTGGCGATCCTATGTTGCGCCGCATTGCTGCCGCTCACGCTGACCCGCCTCAAGCAGCCCGATACCCCGAGCGCCCCGCGCCTGCGGCCTATCAAAACCGCGCTAACTTCGCCGCTGGGGGCAGCAGGGGTGATTGTGGCCGGTGTTTCTTCTGCCGCCTTTAGGATGGTCGGGCCAATCTATGGCGGCGATATCGGGCTCACCGCCCAGCAGATCGGCTATTTTCTGGCCACGGTCTTGGTTGGCGGCGCGATTGCGCAGTTTCCTGTTGGCTATCTGGCGGATAAATTTGACCGCCGCAAAGTGCTGATCGGGCTTTCGGCACTGGGAATTGTGGCCAGTTTTGGCTTGGCGAGCCTTGAACCCAGCGCGCTTGTCCAGCTCTTTGGCTTGGCGCTGATTTTCGGGGCGATGACCTATCCGGTGTTTTCGGTTTCAACCGCACATGCGAACGATTTCGCAACCCCTCAAGGCATGGTGGAACTCAATGCATCGCTGATGTTTCTTTACGGAATCGGCGCGATCTTCAGCCCGCTGGTCTCCTCGCTCCTGATCGAGCTTTACGGCCCGCCGGCGCTGTTTATCTTCATTGCGGTTGCGCACATATTTCTGGTTGGTTTTGGCCTTTACCGTATGCTGGTGCGTGAACCGCAGTTGCGCAAAACCAAATACGAATACACACCGCGCACCTCTTTCACCATCGGCAAGCTGATCCGGCGCGGGAAGCGCTAAAACGGATAGGTGGGGGCTGGTCCGATGGTAAAAGGGCCGATGCTGGCCTCGCCATTTGAAAAATTGACTGTGAACACAAGGTTTTGGCCATTTGACGCGCCATCCAGTGCCCGTTTCAAGGTGAGCTTGTTGGGGGTGCTCATGGAGGAAGCCTCGCTAAAAACCTCATAGAGCGGTTGCCAGCCCAGAACGTCAAAGCTCAGATATCCCTCGATAAATCCGTTGGCTGCGGCGCGAAGTTCCCCTTCAACCTCCAGCGTTGACGGCCCCCAGACAATTCGGCTTGGCTCAATAACCGCGGTTACCGGCTTTGGTGGCGTGCCGTTGGCAAAGCCATGCCTGTCTATCGCGCGATCAAAGTCAAGCTGTGCGGAAAGGCGAAGCTCACTGATAAGCTCGGGCAGCGCGCTGCCGAGCAGCGACATCAGGTCAGAGGGCGGGGAAATATCGGTTAGGGCAACCCCCAGACGATAGCGCGTTGCGGTGGTTTCATTTTGAAAAAGCGCGGTATTCAAGCTGCCGATATTGGCTGTCCACTGCGGCGAGCCAACAATTGCGATTTCGGACCCCTCAAGCTGCAACCGTTCCAGCGGCAGGTTGTTTTTGGCTGCGAGCACCAGACTGGCCCGCAATTGCGCGCTGGTAAAACTCGCGTTTCCGCCCGGGGTGCGCAGCACATGCTCGCCGGGCCAAACCGCGATCACATGGTTGGGCTGGTAAGAAAGCGCTTTGATCTGGAAGCTCTCCCCCTGCCACCCCCAATCACCATCAGGGCTTTGAAAATTGAGGCCGGTGAGCGAGGTGTCAAAACGGTTGGGAAAGCCTTGCACGCCAAGGCTTTCGCTCTCGACGATCCAACCACTGGCGCGGCTGCTTTCTATCAGGCTCGTATAGGCTTCCTCTTGCGCCTGCGCGCCGATAAACCAATACCCGCTCCACAGTGCCGCGCCCAGCAAAAGTAATTTGAACATCCATTTCATTTTGGGCTCCCGCTTTGCCAAGGCAGAGGTTATACCACAGGGGAAAAGGAGGTGCTATGCGGTATCAGGACGGATTATGGGTGTTTGGTTACGGATCTCTGATCTGGAAACCGGGATTTGACTATGCCCAAAAACATTTGGCAGAGCTCAATGGGTTTCACCGTGCCTTTTGCATGTGGTCGGTCCATTACAGAGGCACGGAGGAAGCGCCCGGCCTTGTGCTGGCACTTGATCCAACGGAAGGGGCAAGCTGCCATGGGGTTGCCTACCACGTGGAGCCAGACGGCGCCCAAGAGGCGCACGAGTATTTGCGCGAGCGGGAGCTGGTGTCTTCAGCCTATTACGAAGGGTTTCAACCGGTTCGCCTGGTCGATGGCCGCGAAGTTGACGCGCTTTGCTATATTGTGGACCGTGAGCATAGCCAATATGCAGGCGGGCTGGACCTGAACGCACAGGCAACGGTGATTGCCGGAGCCACCGGATCTGCCGGGCGGAATTGTGAATACCTGCACAACACCGCCGAGCATTTGGAAGAACTCGGGATCGTGGACCCGGATATGCAAACGCTCAGCCAATTGGTGAGAAATTCCGCTAGTTAAAGCGAGCCGAAAGGTTATCGTTTACGATCTTAAACCACTCGCCCGAAACGAGAATGCGTTGCAATCCGACATTGGTGCTGCGAAGCACCACCATAGCTTCGGGGTTTTGCGTGAAGGCAATCGCGTGCAATGTGCTTGGGCGCGCAAAGGCCGGAATATCAACAATTTCGGCTGGGTCATCCGTGTAATAGGTTGCAAAACTTTGATAGTCAGCAACGACAGCGTCAAATTCTCCACTGATAAGCCCGTCAAAGCAAGCCATGAGATCTGGGGCTTGAAACTGGCGGACGCCCATGTCGAGAATGCCGGTCCGGAGCAACAGGTCATCGGAATGAAACTGCGGGATGCACAGGTTTTTTTCGATAAAGTCCTCGATATTGTTTGAACCGGCCAAGTTGCTGCTAGCGAGCGTAAACATGCCGAGCGTTATTTCATATATCGGGTCGGAAAAGGTATAATTGCTGCATAGATCAGTGGATAGATTCGAAAGATTTCCGGCATTGGCGCAGTCCGGCATGATCCACGGAAAGGAAAGCAACGCGTTATTGTCGGCGCGGGTCATGTTCAGAATGGCTTCTGAAGATCCGGTGCGCTCAAGGTTTAGCTCTTGCCTAAACCCGCCTTGCCGGAGAGCGGCACCAAGCAAATCCGGGATAATGCCGGTGCCATTGGCGCTCATAAAGGGTGTATTGCCTTCCTTGGTCAGAAAACGCTGCTCTTGGGGCAGCGTTGCAGTTTGCGTTGTCGCAAGAAAGGCCGAGGCAAGCGGCATCTGGATTCCATCTCGGCAAGGCACCGCGATTTCCATCCCGATCTCAATGATATTCGGGTTTTCGCCTACCGTGACCGTGTTCGCCTCATAAAGGATCGGAGACAAATCGCGCGCGCCATAATAGCGCTCGGCAATCAGCCGGAGCGTGTCACCACGGGCTACGGAATAGGTATCGCAAATATCCTCCGCCATTGCACTGGCCGGAGCAAGCGCCAATAGGCTAAGGGCATAAAAAGCCACAATTTTTAACATAACACACCAAAATAACGATTACATAGTGAGTATTGGTAGCCTAATTTCCAACAAATTTCAATTTTTATTGAACTAGGGCAAACAGAATAGCTAATTTAGGGAGTTCGTATGAATCCTGAAATGCAGCTTTTTGGGCGAGCGCGATGAAAGGGTACCTATTTTGTTGGGCAAGTGCACAGCCAGAGCTTGCGCACTTTCCCTGGATTATCTGCGGTGTTTACCCATAGGAATACCGGATACCACGAGATCGTCTGGCCGGCCTTTGCCGGACAATGCAGCCTGTATCTCCATAAATTCGCTAAAAGCTTTTTCGATGGAGGTTTGCATGCCCTCACGGCAAGGGATCGCAATCTGCATGCCTATTTCAATGTTATTCTGGTCGGA
>DFBP01000035.1:4366-6263 GCA_002366685.1 Rhodobacterales bacterium UBA3077
GTGGGTCTCACAATGGTCGGCTGCGAAACCCGTGCTTGCAACCGCAAGTACTGGCGTAATGGCGCCAATGATGTATTTTTTTAACATAAATCACTCTTAAAATAGATACCAACTAGTAGAACTAGTTATCTCTCGCCATCCTAATATTCAATATTTATCATACGTCAATTTGGATAATTGTTAACCTTTGCGCCCAAATTAACACCGGAGGATGAGGTGATGCTCACCCATTGCCCCTCTACAGGTGCGGCCCCGTCTTCCCAGGTAACCGGCCACTGGACACCGTCAATCTCGACCTTGCCCGCTGGGCCGCTCACGCTAAGAACTTTAGCTTCGCGGCCAACAAGGTTTTGCCCGCGGGCATTAAGCTGGGACTGTGGCTCGCTGCGATCCAACCGGGCCATAAGGGCGCGCCCGCCAAAAAGCAAAGCGATGGAAAGGATCGAGAACAGCGACACGAGGACCTCGCCTGAAAGGCCGGGTGCCAACCAGACCAGAACGGCCATGGCAAAAGCTGCCAATCCAGGCCAGATCATCACAAATGACGGGGCCAGAATTTCAAGCGCGACAAGGGCAATGCCCAATGCCAGCCAGAGCCATGGGCTGGCCTCACCAACCCAAGTAAAAAAATCCATTGTTTAAGCTCCTTTACCGGTTACGGCCTTCGCGATATCGGCAATACCGGCGACCGAGCCAATAAGACCTGTGGCTTCCAGCGGAATCATCACGGTTTTGGCGTTGGGCGCGGCGGCTACATCGCGCAGGGCTTCGGTGTATTTATTGGCCACAAAGTAGTTGATCGCCTGAATATCGCCTTCGGCAATCGCTTTGGAAACCATCTCGGTGGCTTTGGCTTCGGCTTCGGCGGCGCGCTCGCGGGCTTCCGCATCCAGAAAGGCGGCCTCTTTACGGCCTTCGGCCTCGCGGATTTGCGCTTCACGCTCGCCTTCGGCTTTAAGGATAGCCGATTGCTTCTGCCCTTCGGCCTGCAAAATGTCGGCACGCTTGGTCCGTTCGGCTTTCATCTGGCGGGCCATGGCCTCGTTGATGTCCGGCGGTGGCGCGAGATCTTTAATCTCGACCCGCGTTACCTTTACACCCCAGCCATGCGAGGCGTCATCAATCACGCTCAGTAGCCGGTGGTTGATCGAATCACGGTTTGAAAGACTTTCATCAAGATCCATCGAGCCGATTACCGCACGGATATTGGTCATGGACAGGTTGCGCAGCGCGCGCTCCAAATCGCGGACCTCATAGGCAGCCTGCGCGGCATCAACCACCTGATAAAAGGCAATCGCGTCCGCCAGAACCATGGCGTTATCTTTAGTGATCACCTCTTGTGAATGGATATCCAGCACGGTTTCCATCATGTTGATCTTAGCGCCGACCTTGTCAACAATCGGGACCAGAAAGCGCAACCCGGGCGCCAGTGTGCGCGTGTAGCGGCCAAAGCGCTCAACTGTCCATTCCTCTCCTTGGGGGATGGTTTTGACGGTCATCCAGATCAGGATAATGGCAAAAATCAGAAGGGCGATGGCGGGGGCGCCGGTTGTCCCGAGTGTGTATATAAGATCGTCCATTTTGGCTCCAAAAGTTGTTAATTAATTTGTAGATTGCGCTATATATAGGCATACAACCGCTTAAATTGAAGGTTTTTTCGCCAGAATCAATTGTTATTTGCTGGCCAAATCTGCCGCCTTGTGTAGTATCCCTCTATGATTTTTTGCAGGAGCGCCTAAGCCGAATGAAGCTTGTCATTGATTCCAAACGCGAGCCCGCGTTTACCCGGCCAACGCGCCAAGCCTTTATAATGCTTATTATTTTAGGCCTCGTGGCTTTGGGTGCCGTGGCGGCCTTTCCGTCGATGTCGGAAATTTTTATCGTATCGCCTTACCTG
>DFBP01000281.1:0-2077 GCA_002366685.1 Rhodobacterales bacterium UBA3077
TTTCCCGTACCCGCAATCCAAATTGTCCAAATATCCCGGGGTGAATTTGGCCACAGGCCAAAGAGGGGCAGCGCCCCAAGCAACGGATCAAGCTAAACCGCGCCAGCCCCATCCATAAACAAATCCGCGATCATGCGCGCATAGTCCCTGCGATGCGCAGTATCTTCTTTTCGATTCCACATAAAATACCAGTTTGTCATGCCAAACAGAGACATCGTCGCTGAATGCAGCTTTCCCGCATCCTGCGCCAACCCCGGTGCTACCGCCAAAATTGCGTCCGACACCTTTCCGACCAACCGGCGCTGGATCCCGCTAATTTCAGTCATTTGCGTTTTGCTCAACACGTCTTTGCTGTTAATCAAAATTCTGTGCAGGTCATCCGCGCCCTCATAGGCCAGCAAAATTTCCACAACAATGTCCCGCAAATAAGCCCTTCCATCCTCCGTGGGCTCAACCGCGTCTATAACCGAATTCAACCCCTCAAGGTGACAATCAAGAATGTCAAACAACAGCTCGGCTTTGCCGCTATAATAGTGATAGATCAGCGCTTTGGATATTCCACATTCTTTGGCGATCGCACTCATCGAAGCCCGATCCACCCCCTGTGCCGCAAAAATCTTTGCGGCTGAAATCCGGATTCCAACACGTTTTTCGTCGTGGTCTTTGGCAATTGTCCGCGCCATGTCTACTCCTTGGGGCGGCTATCCACCACCCGTACCGCTTTCCCCTGCGAGCGTTCAACGGCCCCGGGTTCGGTGACATCTATCAAAGCACTCACTCCAACGATAGACTTGATCTTCTTGCCCAGTAATCTTGCCGACGCCTCTCGCGCCTCGGCACCTGCGGCATCCGTCGTGGCCTCCACATGCACCGTCATTTCGTCCATGCGCCCCGTCCGTGTCAGCTCGATCTGGAAGTGCGGTGCCAAAGCCTCCACCGCCATAATCTGCTCCTCAATCTGGGTCGGAAACACGTTAACGCCTCGCAAAATAATCATATCGACGGTCCGGCCGGTGATCTTTTCCATCCGCCGCATACTCCGCGCCGAGCCCGGCAGCAGGCGGGTCAGGTCCCGCGTGCGGTAGCGGATAATTGGCAAACCTTCTTTGGTGAGCGTGGTGAAAACCAACTCCCCTTCCTGCCCGTCTTCAACGACCTCGCCAGTTTCGGGATTGATGATCTCGGGGTAGAAATGGTCCTCCCAGATATGCAGACCGTCTTTGGTTTCCACACATTCGTTTGCGACCCCCGGACCCATGATTTCCGATAACCCGTATATATCTACCGCGTGCATATCAAATGCCGCTTCGACCTCGGCCCGCATGGCGCTGGTCCAAGGCTCGGCCCCGAATATGCCCACGTTGAGCGGGCTTTCGCGCGGGTCGCGCCCCAGCGCGCGGTACTCATCCAGAATGGACAGCATATAAGACGGTGTCACCATGATCGTGCTGGCCCCGAAATCCTCGATCAGCCGCACCTGGCGCGGGGTCATTCCGCCGGAAACCGGTACAACGGTGCAGCCCAGCCGCTCGGCTCCGTAATGCGCGCCCAATCCGCCCGTAAACAGGCCGTAACCATAGGCAACATGCACCACATCGCCCGCGCGCGTGCCGCTTGCGCGCATTGAGCGGGCGACCATATCGGCCCACATATCAATATCGTTCTTCGTATATCCAACCACCGTTGGCTGCCCCGTTGTGCCGGAAGAGGCATGCACCCGCGCGATCTGGTCTTTGGGCACGGCAAACATCCCAAACGGGTAATTATCCCTCAAATCCTGCTTTACAGTAAACGGAAATTTCGCCAGATCAGCCAGTGATTTCAGATCATCCGGATGCACGCCAGCCGCATCAAATTTCGCTTTGTAAAGCGGCACATTCTTGTAAGCATGGTTCAAAGACCACCGCATCCGTTTCAGCTGCAAAGCCTGAATCTCGTCGAGCGAGGCGATTTCAATCGGGTCAAGGCTGCTCCGCGCCGGTGTCAGGTCTTCCATTGGGTTTCCTCATCAAAATGCTGCCCGCGTATCACCCTTGATCCGCCGCGAAATTCTGCGATTAAATCGCCGTTTTGGTTG
>DFBP01000281.1:2116-3202 GCA_002366685.1 Rhodobacterales bacterium UBA3077
GCATGCGCCGTCAGGGTATCCCCCGCATAGGCCGGTGCGAGATAACTTATCGAGTTATTCTGGGCGACGACCATCCGGTTATAACTGTTGCACGCAAAGGCAAACGCACTGTCTGCCAATGTATAACTCACGCCGCCATGACATATGTTATGACCGTTACAATGATGTGGTTGAACCTCCATCGAGAGCACCGTTTCTCCGGGTGCAATATGCTCAAAGCGCATACCAACCCACTTGGAAGCCGCATCCTCCAGCCACATCGCATCTCGCGAGCGCTCAGCCCGCTCTTGAGCGGATATTTCGGCCATTCAAATCTCCCCGGTTTCATTGACACTTTACATAAGCCGACCGTTCGGTCAATAGTATTGCCAAACAACGGGGACAGCATGAACGACATCTAAGAATTCGGCGCGAGGCCGGCATCCTTCACGTCGAAATCAATAATCCGCCGGTGAACGCAACAAGCCAAGCGGTCCGTGCAGGATTGATGGAAGCGGTCGTTCAGGCGGCATCGGCCCGTGTGGTTTTGCTCTCCTGTTCAGGGCCGACCTTTATCGCCGGTGGCGATATGGCGGAGTTCGATTTGCCGCCGCAAGCGCCCGACCTTCCTGATGTGGTTGCCGCAATCGAGCAAAGCCCCGCCTCTTGGGTCGCCCTGCTTCATGGCACTGTGCTTGGCGGGGGCCTTGAGGTGGCGCTGGGATGCAGCCACCGCATCGCAGCGCGGGGCACCCGATTTGGCTTGCCCGAGGTTAATGTCGGGCTGGTACCGGGGGCTGGCGGCTCACAGAGATTGCCAAGGCTTGTAGGTTTTGAACTGGCCTGTGATATGGCGACCTCCGGCCGGATGGTGAATGCAGAGGCAATGTTGGAAGCTGGCGGGATTGACCAAATAGCAGATGATATCCACGTCGCCGGGTTGCTCCTCGCTGATTGCCCGCCAGAGCGACCCCAAGCTGTTAGCCAACGCCCTCGCCCCGTGGTTTCACCGGATTTCCTCGCCAGCGCCCGCGCCACCCTTGAGATGAAATCAAAGGGCGCCCAAGCCCCGCTGCACAACCTGCAAGCCCTGATCTGGGCCTCCGA
>DFBP01000281.1:3246-4059 GCA_002366685.1 Rhodobacterales bacterium UBA3077
ACGCCTTCTTTGCCGAGCGCGCCGCTGCGCGACCGGCAGCGATTGATGGTATATCCGCGCGGGAAATCACCAAAATCGCCATCGTTGGTGGCGGTTTGATGGGGGCGGGCATTGCCACGGCCAGCCTGCTCGCCGGGCTTCAGGTGCACTTGCTTGAAACTAGCGAGGAGGCCGTCGCCGCTGGCCTTGACCGCATTAACGGCCTGCTGGATGGTGCCCAGAAGCGCGGCAAACTCAGCCCGGCTAAGCGCGCTTCAATGACCCTTACCGGCTCATCAAATTATGCCGATGCCGCCACTGCTGACCTCGCCATTGAAGCGGTGTTCGAAGACCTCGCGGTCAAGCAACAAGTTTTCACCCAACTCGCGACCCATATGCGGCCCAATGCCATTCTCGCCACCAATACTTCCTACCTCGATCCTCACGATATTTTTGCAGGCATCCCGCACCCAGAGCGCTGCCTCGGTCTGCACTTCTTCTCGCCTGCCCATATCATGAAGCTGGTCGAAATTGTGGCGCTTGGCACAACCGCGCCAGAGACGCTCAAAACCGGTTTCACCCTCGCCAAGCGCCTGCGCAAATCACCTGTGCATTCAGGCGTGTGTGACGGCTTTATCGGCAACCGTATGCTCGCCGCCTACCGCCGCGCTGCTGACTACTTACTGGCCGATGGCGCGATGCCGGGCCAGATCGACACTGCCATGCGCGGTTTTGGCATGCCCATGGGCCCCTATGAGCTGCAAGACCTTACCGGCCTGCAAATTGCCTATGCCAACCGCCAGCGCCAAGCCGCCACGCGCGACCCTGCTGAGC
>DFBP01000243.1 GCA_002366685.1 Rhodobacterales bacterium UBA3077
GCAGAGCAGGGCGGTCTGGTCGGTTAACCCAAACCCCCACGCGCCCCTCGCGCCTGCCGGCTTGCACATTGAACTGTGCAAGAGTTTCAATAATCCATGCTTCAAGCTTGGCGACATAGGCGCGAACATCCCGGCCACGTTTGTTGAGGTCGAGCATAGCATAGGCGACTCGTTGACCGGGCCCATGATAGGTATATTCGCCACCCCGACGGCTCTCAAACACGTCAAACAAATCGGGCGCGATCAAATCTTCCCGCTTTGCACTCGTGCCTGCGGTAAACATTGGCGGGTGCTCCACCAGCCAGACCTGCTCGGGCGCGTTGCCAGCCAATATGTCGGCGACTCTTCTCTCCATATGCGCCANNTATTTCCCGTGAAAATTGTCCGAAATCACTTATTTTCGCGAATCATTTCGTATGTTATTATCATGCGGAATTATTGTTAAAGGAGTTTCTCAAATGAAAAAACAGCTTACATCTTCAGCCATGATTTTGGCGTTGTCCGTTGCGGGTTCCACGATCCCGTTGAACAAAGCAATTGCCGGCGGGAACGCCGGCGCCGCTATCGTGGGTGCGTTGATAGGCGGTGCCATCGTTGCGGGTGCAACCCAAAACCAGCGGACAACAACAAGCACGGCTTCCAGCGCTCAACGAAACGAGAATCGCGCTGTGCAATCCGCGCTGAACTACTTTGAATTCCCGGCAGGCACGCCAGATGGCGTGTTTGGCCGCAACACAAGAACAGCTGTCAGCCAGTATCAGGCGTTTATGCAATTCCCGGTCACCGGAGAGCTGACGTCTTTTGAAAAGGATTTCCTGCTCAATTCGCACCAACGCGCCGAGCTAGGTGGGGCGGAAACCAGCCGTATTATCCTGACAGATCCGAACGGCTCCCGCGGATTGCTGGTGTCTTTCATGCGGCAACAGCAAGGTGGAGGTGGTTTGGGGACGACCCCGCTTGGTGGCGGTGCGTTTCAGGCAAATAGCCCGGCAAACGATTTCGCTTCCGGGTCATCGGCTGCAACCAGCCCGGCCGGTCTGCCAATGTTTGTCACGTCCCAAGAGCCTTCGATGAACGAGCTCTGCATTTCAGGCATTCAACCCAATTCCATTGAAGCGCAATTCTGTAACCTTCGCGCTTATGCGATCGACGAGGGTGACCGGCTCGCGGCTTCTGTTCAAGGAACGTCCCGCGCGGATATTCAAGCGCAGTGCGAAGGATTCACCCCAACACTTGAGCCATATGTGAGTCGCGTTTCTCTCACAAACGCCAGTTCTGCCAAATCAGACTTAATGTCTTGGGTTAGCATATCCGGCAGCAATGCCAACGCGCTCGAAGGCATATCGAAAGTATGTTTGGGCGTTGGATATTCAACTGACAATTCTGACGTAGCCCTAGCGTCAATTATGGCCTTGGTGGGTGTGGGTCAGTCAGGCTACGAAGAATTGCTCGCTTACCATTTGGCTTTGGGCTTTGGATTTGATGGTAAAACCAACGTCGACCGGGGCGCAGAATGGCTTGATAACGCCTCGCTAGCATTTGCGAGTGGGCAAGAATCGATTTCGGGTCAAAGCGGAGCCGTTAGCGCTACTGTTGCCGTGACACTGGCAAACTCTATGCGCGGGCTTCCAACCGCAGCTCCCGCTGAGCCGGCAGTTGCACCTGCTGCGACCACCACGGGCGGTTTTTTCTCAACAGGCGCTAGCAACTAAAACCGGTTAAAATCCCTTTGAAAGACCCGCCAGAATTGCGCGGGTCTTTTTTTGTTTGTCACGGTGTTTTTGCCTCTTTCTTTCCCGAAATCACAATGCTATACGCTGCTCAGCCTCGAAGATGCGGTCGTGGCGGAATTGGTAGACGCGCAGCGTTGAGGTCGCTGTGGGGTAACACCCGTGGAAGTTCGAGTCTTCTCGACCGCACCATTCTCTCAGATAAAAACTGTGTTTTATCTCGGTTGAACGGGTATTTGGCAATTTTTCTTACAGAACTTTTTCAAAATTTATTTCGTAAAAACCATAGCCCATAAAAAAAGGCCGGCTTTTCAGCCGACCTCCTTTTTTTCTTTGGCGTTTTTGCTTACGCGTGAGCAACGATCTCACCGCCACCGTGGTGCCAGTGCATCAAGCCTCCAAGATTATAGATTTCGTTAAAGCCGTGGGCAGCCAACATTTGAGCGGCCATACCGGAGCGGGCCCCCGAGGCGCAGTAAAGGATAACAGCCGAGTCGGTGCTGAGTTCCGGATGGAACTCCGGGTGGCGCGGATCAGCGCGCGTTTGCATCATCATCAATGGAATATGAAGCGCATCTTTGGCTTTGCCCGAAGACATCAACTCGTTGATATCACGAACATCAATGATAATGGCTTCTTTGTTTTTCACTTTCGATACGGCATCGGCTGGCGCGATACCTTGAACGGCGGTCTGACGACCAAATGGCATATTCATGGGAATCTCCCCTCTGAGTTACTCTGTTGGGATAAGAGATAGTTGATGTGGATCAATAATCAAGACTTAATATTCATATAAGCGAATATTAAGAAATCTTCTCGATTAATTCGGAAAAGAACTTGCAATGTTGCTCTAATGTTCTCATATTTACAGCCCGAGTGCGAAAATGTTAGGCACACGGCAAACGGGGGCGGGAATGTTTAAAAATATTGAAGTCAGAGGTGCGCGCGCGCACAATCTTAAATCTGTTAACGTAGATATCCCGCGTGATAAGCTGGTTGTAATCACGGGCCTGTCCGGTTCGGGCAAATCGAGTCTGGCATTTGATACGATTTATGCGGAAGGCCAGCGCCGCTATGTCGAAAGCCTGTCCGCCTACGCGCGGCAATTCCTCGATATGATGCAGAAACCGGATATGGACCATATATCCGGCCTTTCTCCCGCCATTTCGATTGAACAGAAGACCACTTCCAAGAATCCTCGTTCGACGGTTGGAACGGTTACCGAAATATATGATTATCTTCGCCTGCTATTTGCCAGAGTGGGAACCCCGTATTCACCGGCAACGGGGCTTCCGATTGAGGCCCAACAGGTTTCCGAGATGGTTGACCGGATCATGGGAATGGAAGAGGGGACCCGCGCCTATTTGCTGGCGCCCATCGTAAGGGACCGAAAAGGCGAGTATAATAAGGAATTCGCGGACTTAAGGAAGCAAGGCTTCCAGCGCGTTAAAGTAAATGGTGAGTTCTATGAATTGGACGAGCCACCTAAGCTCGATAAAAAGTTCCGGCAGAATATTGATGTTGTGGTTGATAGGTTGGTGCTAAAGCCCGGTCTGGAAACGCGATTGGCTGATAGCCTCCGCACCGCGCTTGACCTTGCCGAGGGTATTGCTGTTTTTGAAATTGCTGATGACGACGCCGAGCGCCATGTGTTTTCAGAGAACTACGCCTGCCCGGTAAGCGGGTTCACGATTCCCGAGATCGAACCGAGGTTGTTTTCTTTTAATGCGCCTTTTGGGGCATGCCCCGCTTGCGATGGTCTTGGCGTCGAGATGTTTTTTGACGAAAACCTGATCGTCCCGGATCACTCGATAACTCTTTATAATGGCGCTTTGGTGCCATGGGCCAAGGGGAAGTCTCCTTATTTCAGGCAGACAATCGAATCTATTGCCGAGCACTACGACTTTGATAAATCATTGCCTTGGGGAGATTTGCCGGAAAAAATTAAAAAGGTGATGCTCTATGGCTCCGAGGGCGAGGAAATTAGCTTCAGATATGACGAAGGCGGGCGGGTTTATCAGGTAAAGCGCCCCTTTGAAGGGGTTATCCCCAATATGAAGCGCCGCTATCGGGAAACCGACAGCAATTGGATACGTGAGGAGTTCGAGCGCTATCAGAATACAAAACACTGCGAAATATGTGACGGCTACCGCCTCAAGCCAGAAGCGCTGGCCGTGAAAATTGCCGGTAAACATGCCGGGCAGGTGGTCCAGCTTTCGATCGCCGAAGCGCAAGAATGGGCGGAATCGGTACCTACACAATTGAGCGACCAGAAAAACCAGATCGCGGTGGCAATCCTGAAAGAGATTCGAGAGCGGCTCGGTTTTCTGGTTAATGTAGGGCTCAATTATCTAACGCTTGCCCGGGCATCAGGAACTCTGAGCGGTGGTGAAAGCCAGCGAATTCGACTTGCCAGCCAGATTGGGTCCGGCTTGACCGGAGTGCTTTATGTGCTGGATGAGCCCAGCATAGGGCTCCACCAACGAGATAACGGCCGATTGCTTACCACACTTAAAAACCTGCGAGATCAAGGGAATTCGGTGCTTGTGGTCGAACATGATGAAGAAGCCATTCGGGAGGCAGATCACGTGCTGGATATTGGCCCCGGTGCCGGGGTTCACGGTGGCGAGGTTATCGCAGAAGGCACCCCTGCGGAAATTGCTGATTGTGATGCTTCCATCACCGGACAATACCTCACCGGAAAACGCGCTATTCCGGTTCCCGATCTCCGCCGAAAAGGGAATGGTAAGAAGGTTGTTGTAAAAGGTGCCACCGGAAACAACTTAAAAGACGTGACCGCTTCCTTTCCTCTTGGTACCTTTACCTGCGTGACCGGAGTTTCCGGTGGAGGGAAGTCTACGCTCACAATTGAGACTTTGTTCAAAACCGCCTCAATGCGCCTGAACCGTGCACGGCAGGTTCCGGCACCGTGCAAATCGATCACAGGGTTGGAATACCTTGACAAGGTAATTGACATTGACCAACGCGCTATCGGGCGCACCCCTCGATCTAACCCGGCGACTTATACGGGCGCATTTACCCCCATTCGGGACTGGTTTGCCGGATTGCCGGAAGCCAAAACACGTGGCTACAAGGCGGGGCGGTTCAGTTTTAATGTCAAGGGCGGGCGCTGTGAGGCCTGTAAGGGTGACGGTGTTATCAAAATCGAGATGCACTTTCTTCCTGATGTTTATGTTGAATGCGAAAGCTGCAAAGGGAAGCGGTTTAACAGGGAAACATTGGAAATTTTGTTTAAAGGCAAAAGCATAGCGGATGTTCTTGATATGACTGTTGAGGAAGCCGAAGAGTTCTTCCGCGCGGTTCCTTCAATCCGAGACAAAATGACGGCTCTTCTGCGGGTTGGCCTTGGCTATATCAAGGTCGGCCAGCAGGCGACAACGCTTTCCGGCGGTGAAGCCCAGAGGGTCAAGCTGTCTAAAGAACTCTCGAAACGTTCAACCGGACGCACGCTCTATATTCTTGACGAACCAACCACTGGCCTGCATTTCGAAGATGTCAAAAAGCTATTGGAGGTTCTGCATGAACTTGTGGATCAGGGGAACACGGTTGTTGTGATTGAGCATAATCTTGATGTCATAAAAACAGCCGATTTTGTGATCGATATCGGGCCGGAAGGCGGTGATGGCGGCGGCGAGATCGTCGCGACAGGGACACCCGAAAAAATTGCCAAGACTACAGGAAGCCACACCGGGCACTATTTGAAGGACATGCTTTGACTCAAGTATTTGCTCGCAATTTTAACGGCAAAGGGCTTCATACGGTCTCTGTGTTCCGAAAGAAACGCGGTAACGCGGCTTGGGTCATGCTTTGACAAATCGCGTAACCACCACGCTATGGCTTTTTGAATAAACCATTCCTGGTCATCAACATAGCTCGACGCCCAGCCCAATATCCGTTCGCGCGCATTGTTTTGCTCTGGTGTTAAGTGGTTCAGTTTTGACCAGGGAAGGGTCATAACCAGCGCAGCGCGGCGAGACCACATATGCTCGGATTTTGTCCAGCCCTCAACGACATCTAATCGAGACGGATTTGCGACCAGTCTTTTACTCCCGGCCGAGGCTGCGTGATCAGCAATGGCCCATCCGTCGAATTGCGGCACCCAAGACGATATAAGCGCCCAAGCGCTTTCGTCAGAGGGGCGTAACCTTGCTTGCACTAATAGCTTCGCTGCTGAAATCCGCGCTTCAAAAACGTCGGTCCGCCAGAGTTCGTCTGCCATGGCTACGCGCGCCTCAACATCGCACTCCGCGCGCCATTTCTTAACCAGTTCGTCGATTTGCGGGTTTGAAACACCCAAACATTCTCGGTGTAGCTTGTGATAAGACACCATTTCTGATGCTTTTTGGGCGTTGCCCAAATGGCGAAGTTGTTCAAGCGGCGTCATTTCTTTCGAGCTCTCAGCATGTCCATCAACCGTTTTCCACGCCCGGTTTTATTAACTTGTTTGGCGCGTGCCAGCGATAAATCACCCGACGGAACATCCGAGGTAATAACACTTCCGGTTCCGATTAGAGCGTCGCTACCTATATTTACCGGCGATACCAACGCCGAATTTGACCCCACAAACACACGTTCTCCAAGCGTTGATTGGTGCTTGAAAACCCCGTCATAGTTGCAAAAAATGACACCGGCCCCAATGTTGCTATCGGCGCCTATTTCGGCATCTCCAACGTAGCTCAGGTGGTTGACCTTGGCACCCTTGCCGACCACAGCATTCTTGATCTCGACAAAGTTCCCGACTTTGCCAAATGCGCCTATTTCGGCCCCCGGTCTAAGTCTGGCATAAGGGCCAACAACCGCGCCTTCGGAAATGTGGCATCCTTCAAGATGGCTGAAAGCGCGAATATGCGCACCATTTTCAACCGTTACGCCGGGGCCGAATATAACATTTGGCTCAATGACTACGTCCGCGCCAACTAGTGTGTCGAGAGAAAAGTATACCGTTTGGGGCGCAACGAGAGTTGTCCCGTTTTCAAGTGCCTGAGTTCTGGCACTTTCCTGAAACGACTGTTCGGCTCTCGCCAGATCGCTGCGAGAGTTAACGCCCAATGTTTCTTCTTCATCGCAAGTAATTGCAGTGCAGGATAACCCTTTCACTCTTGCGATCGCTACAATATCGGTAAGGTAAACCTCTCCACTGGCATTATTGCTCCCGACTTCATCCAAAAGGCTAAAAAGGGTTTCAGTATTGGCGCATACCACACCCGAGTTACAAAAATCGATCTCACACTGTTCTGGTGAGCAATCTTTATGTTCAATTATGGCTTCCAGACTGTCGCCGCTCATGCTGAGGCGCCCATAACCTTCTGGATTGCTGGCTTTAAACCCTAAAACGACCACATCGTTACCTTGAGCGCGGGCTGCCAGCATTTTACCCAGTGATTCAGGCTTTACGAAAGGCGTATCTCCGTAAAGAACGATGATATCGCCTTTAAAGCCTTCCAAGGCTGTTTTGGCCTGTATAACCGCGTGCCCGGTTCCGTTTTGCTCGGCTTGCTCGGCGATTTGAACCTCTGCGTCGAGGGCCAGCGCGGCCTTAGATACGAGTTCACCGCCATGGCCAATAACAACAACCTTTTTGATTGCACCGGCTTCTGTAGCCGTTTTCATAACATGCGCCAGCATCGGCACACCCGCCAGACCATGCATAACTTTGGGCATGTCGGATTTCATTCGGCTTCCCTTACCGGCCGCCAGTATAATCGCTGCAAAACCCATCGTCTTCTCCTGAATTGATAGCGACCTTTTTAGCAGAGCAATGAGCGCTACAAAAGAGCCGAATGGCTAAGGCGTTATTACGATCAAATCATCCAGAACGGCTTGCCAATAATGCGGGGTTGAAAGCTCAATTCTGGTTATGCCGGAAAGCAAGGGTTGATAGGTAATGGGACCATAAGCCGACAGACCGATGCTGTCGGTTAAAGCCAGATTGTCACCTTGGAAAAACCGGAATTCCAACATTTCGCCTTCTGATCGAGGCCAAGCGAGGGTCAAATTGACACCGATAAAATCAAATGGTGAATCACTATAGATGGAAGCCGGATGACCAGAGCTTGTATAAACAATGTTGATGCCGCTTGTAGCGCCGTTCACAGTGCCCACGCTGTCGGGCATGTAATTGTTTTCCATTATATTGAGATTAAACCAGTTTAATCCGCCGTAACCGCTTGGTGCTTTTTCAAGCCCGCCAGCTGCCATGTCTTCAAAATGGACTATGTTTCCAAATGCGGTTGATGGCGGAAAGGCGGTTACCTTGCCGATATCTACCGGATATTGTCCGACATGAACGGGACGGCTGCCAGCTTCGCTAACCAATTCATATTGACCCGGCTCTACGGGCCAGAGAAACTCTTCACCGGGGGCAAGTTCTGCCTGCGCAACCACAGCGCCATTTTTTTCCAGTTTCAAAAAGCCAGCGGATGGAAGGGAATAGGTGCCACGAACGAATTTATACCTAACCAATCCGACAGGTTCCAGAGGCGCGGACAGAATGAGACCCGCAAGAGATCCGGGGAGGGCGATAACTTCTCTTTGCTGCACTTGATTGCCGGTGCTTATATACCATCCGGGAGGTGAAAAAACTTCGAACTCATAACTTCCGGCAGCATCAATAATTGCAGATTCGTCAAAGCTTGAAGCATCAAAATTCGCAAAACCGTTTCCGTTACTGCGCGAAATTGAAAAGGGAATCCCGGATTGGCGAATCCCTGTTGCGATGCCAGACATGGCTCTGTCACCTAGATCGTATTCACCGCTTTCATCGAGGTCGTTAAAAACATAAACAGATAAGTTAACCTTACCGTTGCTCTCCGACCAGTCCGTCCGCATTGGGTAGAACAGGTCTTCTGAACCTGCCATTAAAGTATTAACGCTGGAAGCGGATAAGATAACTGCCAAAAAGCAAGCAGTTGAAACTCCGCGAAAATTCGCGAAGTATCTAGCAAAATCAAAGTACAACCGCATTCTACTTTGCTATGTTTTTACATTTTATCAGTATGTAACGCCATTGGGTTGCATACCGTTGGTCTGAGGCTCATCGTCATCATCGGTCAGGGTCAATATAAGAACCGAAACGATAATAAGTGGAATGATCCACGCACCGGAACCACCCATGCGAGCAGGTTCCTCGATGGCGATTACTTCCGGCGCTGTATAAACGAGCGAGCCGGCATTTGCCGCAGTCGTCGCGAGCAAGGCAAAAGTTGATAACAGAACCTTTTTCATTTTTTAGACCCTTTGTGGTTTGGTATATCGATTATGCACGAATTGATTATAACCATAGTTTTCAGTATAATCAATTCAATGTTGCCCGAAACAACGGCATAGGTTTTTTACAAACCCAGTGAACCCTCGATTTTGTTAGCTTTCCAAAATTTTCTGCGAAATCTGGTGGGCCGCCATTGCCATAAACGCTTTGATAACCTTCTGATTATGTCGATCCCTCAGGCAGACAATAACTTCATCCATCATAGGAAAGGGCTCGGGAAGTGGAACATGAAAAAGACGTGGGTCGGGTGAAAACTCGGCCATTGAAACGAAACCGATTCCGGTGCCGGAGGCAACCACTTCCCGAACCGCCTCTCGACCTTCCGTTACAATTGATGGCGTAAGGGCAACACCGACATTTTTTGCGGATTGCTCCAATTTCTGCCGCGTTTTGGATCCGGATTCGCGCATAACTAGCGGATAATCCAACAGGTCTGCATAGGATTCTAGATTTAGGTGCTTGTAAGCGGAATTTTTTGCAGCAAATGCTACCAAAGGAGACGCGCCGAGATGAACCATATCAAACTCTTTTCTTGGCGACACCTCTCCAAGAACCCCGATATCGGCCTCGTAAGACAAAAGCGCTGAAGTCACGTCATTTGAGTTTCCGACTCGCATAGAAATCGCGATGCGCGGGTAACGGTGCCTAAATGAACTCAGCAAATCTGTTACATGATAGGCGGAGTCAACGAAAAGCCTTAAAGTTCCTGAGCTTAGAGTGCTGCTTTCACTCAAAAATTCGCGGGCCTGTTGTTCCTGATCAAACATTTTGCGGGTTATGGATAACAGCTCTTTACCTTTTGAAGTGGTTGAGACCTGTCGTTTACTGCGGTCAAATAGCAAAATATCATACTCTTCCTCAAGTTTTCGGACTTGGTCTGAAATCGCAGGTTGCGATAAAAGCAAGGCCTCGGCGGCGCGAGAAAAACCGCCGTGAATAGCCACGTAGTGAAAAGCTCGAAGCTGGGCATATCGCATGTTTTCGTCCTGTCGAAAGAGGAATGTTATATATATAAGGCAAAATTATATAATTAAACATATGATAGTTTTGTCGGATAATGCGCGGGGCGCTCGGAGCCGCGATTACGTAGACGTTATAACGGTTACTATTACTATCTGTGACTACAGGATTTCTGTCATATTGTATGAGCCCTTCCATAACCTATGGTTATGTTTCGATACAATTTTCCAATTTTACAGCCATGCACAAAAAAAGTAGGAATTGCGTGTGAGTATCGTATTCGAAACTTCCCAAAGGCCACGCCATGACAAATGTTGATAAACCGCTGGAAGCCCCGTTGATGGGAGAGCCCTATCTGTTGACCCCCGGCCCGCTCACCACGTCTGCCGCCGTAAAGCGGGCAATGCTGAAAGATTGGGGCTCCTGGGATGAGGACTTTCGCGCGTTGACCCGCGAAATGCGGGCATCATTGCTGGCCTTAACGGGTGACCGCGACGATCAACTAGATTGTGTGCCAATGCAGGGTAGCGGCAGCTTTTCGGTTGAAGCAATGCTCGGATCTTTCGTGCCGCTTGAGGGCAAGGTTCTTGTTCTCAGCAACGGCGCCTATGGCCAGCGTATCGCGCAAACACTCGGATATTTGAAGCGCAAATACACCGTTATTGACAAAGGCGACTACATGCCGCCGCGCGGCGGAGAAGTTACAGAAGCCTTGTTGAACGATCCTTCGATAACGCATGTTGTTGTCGTTCACTGCGAAACCAGCTCGGGTATCTTGAACCCGATCAAAGAGATTTCGGATGCAGTATATGCACAGGGGCGAAAATTGCTCGTTGATAGCATGAGTGCATTCGGAGCTGTGCCGCTGGATGTCAACGAAGTACGTTATGAAGCGATGGTTTCTTCCGCAAATAAGTGTATTGAAGGTGTCCCGGGGTTTGGATTTATCATTGCCCGCAAGCAAGAGCTGGAAGCCGCAAAAGGTCGTAGCCACTCGCTCAGTCTGGATGTGCATGCTCAGTGGTCCCACATGAACAAAACAGGCCAGTGGCGGTTTACGCCACCCACCCATGTTGTTGTAGCCTTTGTTGAGGCGCTTCGGGCGCATCAGGCTGAAGGTGGGGTTGCAGGCCGCGGGGCGCGTTACACCCGCAACAGGGATGTCGTTGTAGAAGGCATGCGTGATCTGGGCTTTGAAACCCTCCTAAAAGATCGTTGGCTTTCCCCGATTATTGTGACCTTTTTCTGCCCGGAAGACCCGAAATTCAGCTTTGATACGTTTTATAACTTGATGAAGGCGAAGGGATTTATCATCTATCCCGGAAAACTAACGGTTGTGGCCAGCTTTCGTATCGGGTGTATCGGTCAGATGGACGAACCTGTAATGCTAAAAGTGGTGCAAGCCGCCAAAGAAACCTTATTCGAAATGGGCGTTAAAGATGCAACGCCTCCCGCACTCGCCCTAAAAGAACGCGCAAAACTCGCCGCTTGAGCCTATAACGGAGACTAATCTATGACCCCTTTGAGCCCCATTACCGCAAATGATCGCACCTATGCCGCCCCCAAAAC
>DFBP01000213.1:0-1440 GCA_002366685.1 Rhodobacterales bacterium UBA3077
GCCCCTCAGCATTAAGGAATGAATATGAAACTCTATAACGCCAACTTTTCGCCAAATGCGCTGCGCGTGCGTGCTGTGGCTCTTGAACTTGGCATTGACCTAGAGATTATCGAGGTCGATGTTTTTAAGGGCGGGACCCGCACAGACGAATTTTTAGCGCTGAACCCCAATGCCAAAATTCCGGTTCTGCAAGACGAGGATTTTGTGATTTGGGAATCCCGCGCTATCAATACCTATCTGGCGAGCAAAAAACCGGAGCATGGGCTTTACCCAGATGACCCAAAAGCGCGGGCGATGGTGGATCAGTGGTCAAACTGGCAGACAATCCACCTCGGTCCGGCAATGCAGAAACTGTCATTTGAGCGGTTCCTGAAAGGGAAATTCGGCATGGGTGATCCCGATCAGAGCGTTATTGACGCCGAGATTAAAAACGTTGACCAGTTTTTAGCGGTGCTTGAAACCGGTTTAGAGGGGAAAGACTGGATCGCCGGCTCTCTGAGCGTTGCAGATTTTGCGCTGGCCACAACGTTTATGTATCGCGAACAGTCTGATATCTCGCTGGATGCTTTGCCAAATGTCAAAAACTGGATCGAACGCTTAGAGGCGCGAAAGTCCTGGCAGGATGCACTGGCACCTTTGATGGCCATGTTTGGCGGCTAACTTAACAATTCGGGCGGGGCCTTTGGGCCTCGCCCCGTTGAAAGTATAAAAAGGGAATAACGTGGAAATCGGAATTTACACATTCGCGGAGTCCGGCACAGACAGCATCACCGGAAATAACATCAGCGTTTCGCAACGGCTTAGCAATCTGGTCGAAGAAATCGTATTGGCGGATCAGGTCGGATTGGACATGTTCGGCCTTGGTGAACATCATCGGGCGGATTATGCGGTCTCGTCTCCGGTTGTGGCCTTGGCGGCGGCCGCGACTCAGACCAAAAATATCCGGCTTTCCAGTGCGGTTACGGTGTTAAGCTCGGACGATCCGATCCGGGTGTTCCAGCAGTTTTCCACGTTAGATAACCTAAGTCAGGGGCGTGCCGAAATCATGGTTGGGCGCGGTGCTTTTGTTGAATCCTTCCCGCTTTTCGGGCTTGATCTTGAGGATTACGACACCTTGTTTGCTGAAAAATTGCAGCTTTTATTGGCGGTGAATGAAACCGGCAAGGCTTCCTGGCCGGGCAGCAAACATTTGCCCATGGTTGATAACCGCAATGTTTATCCGCGCCCCTATCAAAATCAACTTCCAATCTGGCTTGCCGTTGGCGGAACGCCCCAATCAGCAGCGCGCGCCGGATCGCTTGGCTTGCCGCTTGCGCTTGGGATTATCGGAGGGGAGCCCGCACGGTTTAAACCTTTGTTTGACCTTTATCGCAGCGCGGCAACGAAGGCGGGGCATAACCCCGACCAGCTTGAAACATCGTTGAATGTTCACGGGTTTGT
>DFBP01000213.1:1533-6077 GCA_002366685.1 Rhodobacterales bacterium UBA3077
GCCTGTAGCCCCACGGGCTCGTGGTTTGTTGGGGGTCCGGCCGAGCTGACTGACAAGATCCTCGCCCATCACGAGATTTTTGGTTTTACCCGCATTACCCTTCAGATGGGTGTTGGCATTCTTGACCATAAATCGCTGATGAACGCGATCGAGATACTGGGAACGCAGGTCGCCCCCGAAGTGCGCAAAGCAATAGGTAACTAGGAACGCAATTCGAGCAGTGGCGAAGCTTGCTTCCCCGTATTGACTATGGCAACTTGTCATAATCAGCATAAAGGATTTCTGTGTGTCCCCTACTACAAACTACGCTTTAATCATGCTTTTGGCTGGTGTCGGCGTCCCCGTTCTGGCGGCGCTGAACGCAGCCCTTGGCGTGCGCCTCTCAAGCCCTTTTGCCGCCGGAGCGATCCTGTTCACCGTCGCGCTTGGCACGACAGTTGTCGCGTTGCTGATTACCGGCCCCGCGCCATTGGCAAAGGCACCCGAAGCCCCCAAACATCTATTCCTCGCCGGTTTTCTAGTGGCGTTTTATGTGCTGTCCATCACCTTCATCGCCCCACACTTTGGCGTTGGGAACGCGGTGTTTTTTGTACTTCTCGGGCAACTGGTAAGTGCTGCGGTTATCGATCACTTTGGATTGTTCGGTGCTCAGATCAACACGCTTACAATATATCGTGCCGGAGGAATCGCCTTGATGGGAGTGGGGGTCTGGCTTACCCAGCAAGCCTAGTACCCACACGGAAAAATGAGCGCGTAACCGGATTGGCTCTAGCTCATTTTCCCTGCAGTCGATTACTTTACAGCCGCTTGGCGATCTCTTCCAGCATCACTTCGGTTGCGCCGCCACCAATGGCCTGAATGCGGGCGTCACGAGACATGCGCTCAACCGGAGTTTCGCGCATGTACCCCATGCCGCCGTGGAACTGAACACAATCGTACAGAACTTTGTTAACCAAATCCCCGCAATAGGCTTTGACCATAGAAACCTCTTTCACGCAGTCCATGCCTTGCGCGTCCATCCATGCCGCGTGATAGGTCAGCTGACGGCCAGCCTCGACCTGTGCCGAACGCTCGGACAGTCTTTGACGGATTGCTTGTTTGTCCCATAAAACCCCACCAAAAGCAGGGCGGTTTTTGACGTATTCCAACGTTAATTCGATGGCCTTGGCGGCCTCACCCATGGCCATTGCGCCCAACACGGTGCGCTCGTTCTGGAAATTTTTCATGATGGCGTAAAAGCCCTTATTGACTTCACCCAGAATATTTTCCGACGGCACGCGCACATTATCAAAAATCAGCTCGGCGGTATCAGAACACAGCCAACCGGTTTTGTTTAACCTCTTGCCCACCGTGAACCCCGGCGTGCCCTTTTCAACCGCAAATATTGTAACACCGCGTGAGCCCTTGGCTTCGAGGTCGGTCTTGGCCGCCACGAAAAACAAATCGCCATAAACGCCGTTGGTGATGAACATTTTGGTGCCGTTAAGAACCCAATCATCACCGTCCTGAACCGCACGGGTGCGCATGCCTGCAACGTCTGATCCGGCACCGGCTTCGGTCACGGCAACAGCGCAGACCTTTTCGCCACTTGTAATTGAGGGCATCCAGCGCGCCAATTGCTCGGGCGTGCCTACGTTTGCCAAGTGCGGTGAAGCCATATCCGTATGCACCAGTGCATCTGCGGAAAATCCGCCGAAGGTGCAACGGCCAAGTTCTTCGGCCAAAACAACACTTGCCATCGTATCCAGACCGGATCCGCCATAGGCTTCAGGGTAGCGCATACCCAAAATCCCGAGCTGACCCATCTTGGTAAATACATCACGGGGCACTTTGCCAGCCTCTTCCCACGCCTCGCCATTTGGCACGACTTCCTTTTCGATAAACCGGCGGATTTGGTCGCGCAGCATGTTCAGTTCTTCGGAAAAGTATGGAGAGTTGTTCATTTTCAGTCCTCGGGTTCAATAGAAACTAGCACAGCGCCTGAGTCGACAATTTCGCCAGCCAAAAAGTTAATATGAGAAACGGTGCCATCACAGGGGGCCGTCAAAGTTTGTAGAAGTTTCATGGCTTCCAGCACAATCAACGCCTGTCCGGCGGTCACGCTGTCCCCGACCTTAGCTATTACTTCTGATACCAAGCCGGGCATGGGAGCCACCACTTGATTGCCTGCACCAGTAGAGGCATCGCTTCCTGACAGTAGAATCCCATCAATGGTCAACACTTCAATGGACATACAGCCGTTGTTGCTGTGCAAGGTGACTGTGTCACCGTCAATTTGCACATTTACAGTGGAGCGCAGCCCGTCGATTTCATAAGAAAGCGCACCGTTTAACAATGTTGCATCGGTCAGATCAAAGGGCGCGTGATCCGGCAATGTAATGCTGTATTCACCGCTCCGCCCCTCGATATGGACGTTCTCGCCGCCAAGCAGGAATAATGCGCCCCCGCGCCGGTCCGCAAGTTCCGTTATTCGCCATGCGCCCAGACTTGTCCACGGGTCTGCGCCGGGTTTTTCCATGTTTAACAAACGGGCCAGAACAGCCTCGGATTGTTGTAATGGTGTCGGGGAGGGTGCCTGCCAGCCCTCAGCATATGTGACCCCGATAGCCGCCGTGTTGTGGTTGCCTTGGGTGAATTCAGGCATTTTAAGCAGGTCTCGCAAAAAGGAGATATTCGTGCCGGGGCCCGCGATATGAAACCCTTCCAGCCCACGATCCAGCAACCGGATCGCCGAGTCCCTGTCCGGCGCTGCCGAGATCAGTTTAGCGAGCATTGAATCGTAGTAATGGCTAACGGTACTGCCCGCACAAACGCCGCTATCAACCCTGAGGTCAGGCATCTCGGGCGCATGGTACGCTGTGATTTTGCCGATTTCGGGGCGGTACCCATTGGCGGGGTCCTCGGCGGCGATACGGGCTTCAATCGACCAGCCGGTGCAGCGAATATCATCCTGCGCAAAGGGCAGGACCTCGCCGCCAGCGACGCGTAATTGCCATTGAGCAATGTCGATGCCTGTCACGGCCTCGGTCACAGGGTGTTCCACCTGCAAACGGGTGTTCATCTCAAGGAAATAATATTCGCCGGTGTTGGAATCGAACAAATATTCAATTGTGCCTGCACTGTCATAGCCAATACCAGCCGTTAGGCGCACTGCGCTATCCAGCAGGTTTTGGCGAATTTCCGGCGCAAGATTTGGCGCGGGGGCTTCCTCGATCACCTTTTGATGATTGCGCTGCAGTGAGCAATCACGCTCAAACAAATGGCGCACATTGCCTTGACGATCGGCCAATATTTGCACTTCGATATGGCGTGCAGTTCCGACATAGCGTTCCAACAACACCTGACCATCCCCGAAGGCAGCCTCTGCCTCAGCCCGCGCGGCGGTAAGCTCGGCGGCAAAATTGGTGAGGTCATGCACCTGCCGCATCCCGCGCCCACCGCCGCCAGCACTGGCCTTTATCAGCAAGGGCACGCCGATTTTCCGGGCTTCAGCCAGCAATAGGTCATCAGACTGGTCGGTGCCGTAATATCCCGGCACAACCGGAACATTCGCCGCCACCGCCGCCGCCTTGGCCGCAATTTTGGAGCCCATCAATTGGATATTTTCAGGCGACGGCCCCACAAATACCAACCCTGCATCCGCACAGGCTTGCGCAAATTCGGCATTTTCGGCGAGAAAGCCATAACCGGGGTGAATGGCTTCGGCCCCTGCGCGTTGTGCTGCGGCAATGATTTTTGAGCCATCGAGATAGCTTTGTGCGGCTTCCGCTGGCCCGATATGAACGGCGCTGTCAGCCTGCTCCACATAGGGTGCATCACGGTCAGCGTCTGAATAAACAGCCACGGCGCGCAGACCCAAGCCTTGGCAGGCTTGCACCAGACGCAGCGCTATCTCGCCTCTATTCGCGATGAGAACGGTTGAGAAATTCATTGACCGCTCCGCCATGGGGGAAGCTTCTTGTTCAGAAAACTGTTGATACCGGTGGTGCCCTCGTCGGTTTCCCAAGCATCCGCCAGCCGGTCAGCGGTATAGATCATGTTGTCGGCCATGCTGTGGTTGGCAACATAATCGATCAGGCGCTTGGTCTCGCCAACAGCGCCCAAGGCGGCTTCCAGATGCTCGGTAATGATCTCGTCAATCCGCGCATCCAGATCGTCAGCNNGCCACAGTCTCGTTCAATAACCCGATCTTTTCGGCCTTTTGGGCGCTAAACAAAGCCCCCGAAAGCATTGTTGCGCGTGAATTGGCTGTCCCGATCCTTGCTACGACATGCGGTGAGATGTTGGCCGGAATCAGGCCCAAGCGCACTTCGGTCAAACCAAAGCGGGCAGTATCAACCCCCACAGCGATGTCACAAACCGAGATCATACCGACCCCGCCACCATAGGCCGAGCCCTGAATCCGCCCGATCAGCGGCTTGGGCAAGGCGTTCAGCGCGTTCAACATATGCGCCAGCTTGCTGCTTTCCCGAATACGCGTTGCGCGGTCAGAATCGGCATCGCCTTTGAACCAGTTGAAATCTCCGCCAGCGCAAAAGCTTTTG
>DFBP01000255.1 GCA_002366685.1 Rhodobacterales bacterium UBA3077
AGCTGTCGATCTCAAGGCCCATGTTGCCTCCGTCAAAACCCACATCGACACGCTCAGTGCCAAAAAATACCATGCGTTTGACGATGGCGCGGTGGACTATGTGATCATGTTTATGCCGATCGAGAGCGCCTTTGCCGAAGCAGTCAAAGCGCAACCCGACCTTGTGCACTATGCCGCCGAGCGCAACGTGTTGATCGCTTCCCCAACCAACCTGATGATGGCCCTGAAAACAGTTGAAAACCTGTGGAGCGTTGAGCACCGCAACAAAAACGCCATCGAAATCGCACGTCAGGCGGGCACGCTTTATGACAAATTTGTGGGCTTCATTGGCAATGTAGAAGAGGTGGGCACACGGCTGGACCAAGCCCAGATCGCGCAAAACGAAGCGATGAAAAAGCTGACCTCCGGCAAAGGCAACCTGACATCCAAGGTCGAAACCCTCAAAAAGCTGGGGGCGCGCACCGAAAAGAAAATCGCACAGGAATTTGAGGAAGACGAGCCGCCAAAGCTCGGCTAAGCCGGTTTTCTAGCGACCAGAAACAATGCCGATTTCGGGGTCGGACGCCAGCTATGTTCTATCTCGAAACCGGCGGTTTTCATGCTGTCTTCCAGCGCCCCGGCCGCGAAAAACCGCACCAAAGGGAGGAACCCAAAATACCGTCCGATTGGCAGGATAACCTTCAGAATCCCGCCTCGCTCCATACAAACCGTGCTGGACACAAAAACACCCCCCGGTTTTAGAAGGTCAAAAACCTTGGCGATGGCTGCTTCCTTGTCCTCAAGCAAGTGCAAAATGCTCATGCCGAGCACCACATCAAAACCGCCCTCCGGCGCGGAAACATCCTCCAGAACCCCCTGCACGAACCGCAGGTTCCCGATCCCCTCCGCCTTACCCCGCGCAATCTCCAGCATCTTGGACGATATATCTGTGGCAAGATAATCTCCGACGAGGGGCGCATGAACAATCGCCGTTGAACCGGTGCCGCAACCAAATTCCAGCACCCGCGAATCGGGCGTAAAATACGCCTGTGTTTTGGCGAGTTTGGTTTGGTAGGCCGCCTCGTTGGATACAGGCGATCGCGCATACCGCTTGGCCAGCCGGTCCCAAAACTTTGCATTCGCCGCCATTATGACCTCCAATCATTCTTGTTATTTTACCACAGAACCGGCTCCGTGACACCCTTGAAACCGCATTTCTCCTGATTACATTTATGTCATCAGGTGCCATTCGGGCCTGTAATATTGGCCTGTCCCCCTCGGAAGGCCACAACCTAGTGTCGCTCAATGGAGGATACCCTATGCGAGATTTTGACTTAACCCCCCTTTACCGCTCGACCGTCGGTTTTGACCGTCTTGCCAACATTCTGGATAATGTAACCCGATCAGATGGTGGTTCCAGCTATCCCCCATATAATATCGAAAAAACCGGCGAAGATGCCTATCGTATCACCATTGCTGTGGCCGGCTTTACCGATGACGAACTCACCATTGAAGCCCGCGACGGCCAGCTGGTGATCTCCGGCAAGAAAGCCGCGACCGAGGAAGAAACCAACTTCCTGCACCGTGGCATTGCCACCCGCGCCTTTGAGAAACGCTTCCAGCTCGCTGACCACGTGCGCGCCACGGATGCGGTCACCAAAAACGGCCTGCTGCACGTTGACCTGCTGCGCGAGATTCCCGAAGCGCTGAAGCCGCGCAAAATCGAGATCGCCAAGTCTCGTCCGATTGAAGCTGAAAAAGTAGAGCTCGACGCATAGCCGAGCGACCTACGGGCGCATCCCGGCCTAGCTGGGCTGCGCCCTCTTTTTACCCACCAACAAGTGACTGGCTTTCCACAGCGTTCTCTGCAATTCTGGCCCCCCATTATTGCAGGAAACAGATATGAACGCCACACCCCACCACTTCCCGGACGCCCGAGACGATCTCGAAACCGCGCGTGAGGTTGTGGACACTCCGCAAACCAGCGCCCCAACTTTCCGTCTCGCTTTTGCCGACCCTGATTTCCTTTGCCGCGACGAGTTGCGCCCTGTGCGGCTTCAGCTCGAATTGCTCAAACCCGAAATGGCGCTCACGGAGGCCGGAGTTGAAAGCACGATTGTGCTATTTGGTGGTGCCCGGATTCCGGACCCGGAATTCAAAGACAATACCCACAACACTGCCCTTGGTGCGCTCTCGGAATATTACGATGAAGCGCGCACGTTTGCCGAAATCTGCACGCGCGAAAGCCTTAAAGCTGGCGGCACCGATTATGTCATCTGCACCGGCGGCGGCCCCGGTGTGATGGAAGCCGGCAATCGTGGCGCGCAAGATGCAGGGGGCCAGTCGATCAGCCTCAACATCGTACTCCCGCACGAGCAAGTCCCCAATCAATATGCCACCCCCGAGCTTTGCTTCAATTTCCATTACTTCGCAATTCGAAAAATGCACTTCCTGATGCGCGCGAAAGCTGTTGTGGCCTTTCCCGGCGGGTTCGGCACGATGGACGAGCTCTTCGAAGCCCTGACTCTGGTTCAGACAAAACGCATGGAACCGATGCCGATTCTGCTTTTCGGCAAAACATTCTGGGAAAAAATCATCAACTGGGACGCCCTCGCCGAGGCCGGCACCATCTCGCAAGAAGACCTCAACCTTTTCCGATTCGTCGAAACCGGCAGGGAGGCTTGGGATATCCTCCGAAACTGGGAACCCTAATTCCAAATTGCAAAAATATCCCGGGGGTGAGCAAAGCGAGGGGGCTGGCCCCCTTCCCGCGCCCAAGGCTCACGCTAAAACAATAAATGCCAAGCTCATCATGGCCTTTACAACCCCAACACAGCGCAGGATAACTATAGCACCGTTAAACCGCGAGGAATCTATGTCTGACTTTGCCAAAACACCCGCCAATTTCGCTGCCCTGACCCCGGTAACCTTTCTTCACCGCGCAGCCATGACATACCCTGAACGGGTGGCTGTTGTTTATGGCCAGACCCGCCGCACATGGGCTCAAACCTATGAACGTTGCAAACGCATGGCCTCGGCGCTCCACAAAGCAGGGTTGGCAAAAGATGACGTGGTCGGGGTGATCGCCGTCAACACGCCCGAGATTTACGAGGCCCATTTTGGGGTGCCAATGGCCGGCATGGTGCTCAACACCCTGAACTGCCGTCTCGATGCGGGCACCATTGCCTATATCCTCGAACATTCGAAAACCCGGGCACTGATTGTGGATCGGGAGTTTGCCCAAACAGTTTCGGAGGCCATTAAGTCCCTCGAAAACCCACCGTTTCTGATTGACATTGACGACCCCGATGCCCCCGAAGGCCCGCGACTAAGCGAAGTGGATTACGAATCCTTCCTCGCCATCGGTGACCCTGATTTCACCTATTACCCCCCGGCAGACGAATGGGATACCATCAGCATCAACTATACTTCGGGCACCACAGGGCGGCCCAAGGGTGTGGTCTACCACTATCGCGGGGCATACCTGAACGCGCTTGGCAACGTGATGGAATGGAACATGGACGCCGCACCGGTCTATATCTGGACCTTGCCTATGTTCCACTGCAACGGCTGGTGCTTCCCGTGGACCATTGCTGCCAAGGCCGGCACCAATATTTGCATTCGTAAAGTCACGGCCGCCAATATTTACAACGCCATCGCCGATGAAGGCGCCAACTACTTCTGCGGTGCGCCGATTGTGTTGAGCTTTGTGATTGATGCAGATGAGGCCACAAAGCGCGCGTTTGACCACCCTGTCAACGTGATGACCGCCGCAGCCCCCCCACCCGCCACCGTGCTGGCGGGCATGAAGGAAGAAGGCTTCAATGTAACCCATGCCTATGGCCTAACCGAAACCTACGGCCCTTGTATCTCTTGCGCTTGGAAGCCGGAATGGGATGATCTCCCCATGGGCAAACAGGCCAACCTGAAGGCGCGACAAGGCGTGCCCTATGTTGTGCAGGAAGATGCCACCGTGATGGACCCCGAAACCATGCAACCTGTGCCATGGGATGGCGAGACCATGGGCGAAGTGATGATGCGGGGTAACATCACTATGAAAGGCTACCTCGACAACCCCGAGGCCACAGACGAGGCTTTTGCCGGCGGCTGGTTCCACTCCGGCGATCTTGGCGTGGTGCAACCCGACGGCTACATCCAGCTGCGGGACCGCGCCAAAGATATCATCATTTCCGGCGGCGAGAATATTTCGAGCATTGAGGTCGAAGGCGTTATCTACAGCCACGAGGCTGTTGCTGCGGTAGCCGTTGTCGCCAAACCAGACGACAAATGGGGGGAAACCCCTTGTGCCTTTGTCGAGCTGCATCTGGGGGCCTCGGTCAGCGCCGATGAAATCATCGCCCTGTGTCGCGCGCAGTTGGCTGGCTTCAAGCGCCCTAAAAACGTGATCTTCCGTGACTTGCCCAAAACCTCGACCGGCAAAATCCAGAAGGTCGAACTGCGAGTAATCGCCAAAGCGCTTTAGGCAACGCGCGCTCTCCAGCAGGGCATAAAAGGGAATGAGATGAATGGAACTCTGGATTCCCGTCACCATCGCGGCGGCCTTCCTGCAAAACCTGCGCTCGATGCTGCAAAAGTACCTCAAGGCGCGGCTTTCCAGCCTTGGCGCAACGGCGATCCGGTTTTTCTTTGCCATGCCAATTGCCTGGGCGCTCTGGCTCGGGCTAAGCTATGGATCAACCCTTGAGCCTGCCCGCTTCACAGCGGTTTTCTTTCTTTTTGTTACGCTCGCAGCGCTTGCACAAATCTCCGGCACACTTCTGCTGGTTTACCTGTTTGGCTTGCGCAACTTTGCGGTTGGCAGCACTTTGGCACGCACAGAGGCGGTTCAGGCTGCCGTGATCGGCTTTGTTCTGCTCGGAGATACCGTCAGCAACTGGGCCGTTGCCGGCTTGCTGGTTTCGCTCATCGGGGTTTTGCTCATCGCCGGTAAGGTCCGGCTGGGTGGCGGCGGGTTTGACCGCGGGGCGTGGATCGGCCTTGCCTCGGGTGCCAGCTTTGCGGTCTCGTCCGTTCTCTATCGGGCATCTTCATTGGCCCTTGAAGGCGGCGGCGCGTTTGTTCACGGAGCAACCGTACTCATGGCGGCCACCTCTTTGCAAAGCATCGCCCTGCTCGGCTGGCTGCTCCTGAAAGACAAGCCACAACTGCGCGCCATATTTGCCAACTGGCGCACCGGCATGCTGGTCGGCTTGACCGGCGGGCTAGCGTCTTTGGGGTGGTTCACCGCGTTTTCCCTGCAAAACGCGGCCTATGTTAAGGCGCTGGCACAGGTTGAAATCCTGTTTACCCTTCTGGCTTCATGGCTGTTTTTCCATGAAAAATCCACTGCCAAAGAGGTTTTTGGCATGGCGCTGGTCGTGGCGGGTATCTTGTTGCTTCTGCTCTAACCGCCACTCAAGCGCGTCACATACCCAGCGCGTCCTTATAAAGGTCCAGCACCGCTTCTTCTTCCGAAATTTCCTGCGGATCTTTTTTGCGCAGCGCAATCACCTTGCGCAGAATCTTGGTGTCATACCCGCGTGATTTCGCCTCGGCCATCACCTCTTTCTGATGGTCGGCTATGTCTTTCTTTTCAATCTCGAGCCGCTCATAGCGCTCTACAAAAGCGCGAAGCTCACCCGAAGTTACCCGATACTGGCTCTGCTGAACCTCGTCATTTTCATCCATGGATGTAATCTCCCGCCTGTCTGGAATTTGAGCCGAGACCCTAGCGGGGCGCGTGGCAATGGGCAAGGGGATGCTTGCCTATTTGAGGTCGATAGCCTAAAGAATCGCCATGGAAAATATCTTCGAATATATGGTCTATGCTGGCGCGGTTCTCGCCGCCCTCGGGCTCGTCGGGCTTGGTATATCGGTGCGCATGGCGCTCAAGCTCAAGAAGGACGCCCCCGAAGCACAGGAAGCCAAGGATCGCATGCAAACGCTGGTCGCGGTCAACACCGCAGCGCTCGGGACCGCTTTCATCGGGCTGGCGCTTGTAGCTGTGGGTGTGCTGGTCGGGTGAAGGTTCTTATCGCGACCAGTTCAAGAGGTTTTGACCCGAGCGAAGTTGCGATTCCGTGGCAAATATTGTCAGAGGCCGGAGTCGAGGTTTCCTTCGCAACCGACACCGGCAAAGCCGGTAGCCCCGATCCGATCATGCTATCCGGCCAAGGCTTGGGGCCCCTCAAAAAATCACTAATCGCCCGCAAAGACGCGCAGCAAGCCTGCGCGGCCCTTCTGAAAGACAAACGCTTTCTGCGGCCCCTCCGCTATAAAGACATCGACCCAAGCCAGTTTGGCGGGCTGATCTTGCCCGGTGGCCATGCCAAAGAAGTGCGCCACTATCTTGAATCCAAAAAGCTCCAGAAAGGGATCGTGGCATTTTTTAACGCTGAAAAACCGGTCGGGGCGATCTGCCACGGGGTGGTCGCCGCCGCCCGCGCTATGGATCCTGCCACCGGCAAATCAGTCCTTTACGGGCGCAAAACAACCGCGCTCTTAAACCGCCAGGAACTGCTTGCCTATCGCTTAACCAAAAAGCGCGTCGGTGATTATTACCTAACCTATCCGGTTACGGTAGAAGACGAAGTCGCCACCGCCCTTCAAAGCCCGGACGACTTTATCAAAGGCCCTGTGCCCCTGTTCCGAGATTCCCCAACCCATATGAAGCGCGGCTTTACGGTCCGTGACGGCAACTATCTGTCCGCCCGTTGGCCCGGAGATG
>DFBP01000240.1:0-16449 GCA_002366685.1 Rhodobacterales bacterium UBA3077
GCGGTCAACCGCCTCAATATCGATTCAGCCCTGAAACAGGTTTTCGAGCTTTTCGCTGTCTAGACGGCCAGCAAAAAGGTCAATATCCTGAGCATTATCTTCCAACATGTGGATCACATAGAAGCGCTCCATGTAAATATCTTTTAGGTCTTGGAGTTCGGTTCGAAACATTGTCGATGCAACAGAGCGATTTGCATAGACCAAAGTGAAACTCGTATTTTGGTTTTCGGCCAGTATTGATTTGATTATTGAAAGGAGGGGAGTGATTCCAGACCCGCCGGCAAAGCCTAGATTATTTTCGCCCAACTTTTCACCAAACGTGCCCATGGGCTCCATTACTTCAATTGCATCCCCTACCGATATGTTTTGGTTGGCACAATTAGAAAATGAACCGCCATCTACAGCCTTTACTCCAATTTTTAGGCCCTCGCTTGCGGTTGAGCAAATGGAATAGCAACGTCGGAGTTCGACACCGCCGAAATCCCGGCGAAAGGTCAGGTACTGGCCGGGGGTAAAGCTAAAATCACCGCTGTTGGGCGCGAGGGAAATAACTACGGCATCGTCTGTCTCGCGGCGGATATCTGTAACGTGAGCGGTATGGAATCTCGGCATTATTGTACTCCTACAGGCACTTGAAGGCGTCAAAAGGTTCCAGGCAATCGGAACACTTATAGTGGCTTTTGCACGGGGTTGAGCCGAATTGTGACAGCAATTCCGTGTTTGCTGACCCACATCGCGGGCAGTTTGGGCTCCCCGCTTTGGGTGGCGCAATACCGTATCTGCGCAGCTTTTCATGCGCTTCGGGTTTTATCCAGTCGGTACTCCAAGGGGGAGATATCTGTTGTTTCAGGTGCAGGTTCTGCACTCCCATTGCGTGCAGTTTGGTTTCAATATCCAAATTGATTATCGTGGTCGCCGGGCATCCTGAATAAGTGGGAGTTACCTTAACCACCACCTTTTCGTCGCAAACTTCCACACCACGGATAACGCCAAGGTCTACCAATGACAGGACCGGAATTTCGGGGTCCGGCACATCTTCCAACCAAGCCCAAATTTGCGCTTCGCTGACCATTTACCAACGCGCATCCGGATACGCGCGTTGCAGGAATTGCATCTGCGCCAGCATATGACCGAGATCTTCGGTATGCGTGCCGTAACGCCCGCCGCGATGGGTGAAGTCACTTTCCGGTCGGGCCAAGGTGGCTTTGGACAAAATGGCATTTAGCGCCGCATCATAACGTGGCCGCTGGCGGCTCGGGAGTGGCGCGATACCCACCTCCTTCATAGCAGTATCGACCTCATCGTCGGTGAACATCTCACCAACATAGGGCCAGAGCGCTTCAAGCGCCGCTTGCATTTTTTCGTGGCTTTCAGAGGTTCCATCACCCAGCCGAACAATCAAATCCTTTGATCTTTCAAGGTGGTAGTCGGCTTCTTTAACACATTTTGCAGCTATCTCGGCCACGCGCCCTTCTTCGGATAGGCAGAGGTCCGCTAGCCTTTCATGATGCCACAAATCAAAGAGAAACTGCCGCATCAAGGTGTGGCCGTAATCTCTGTTTGGCCGTTCGCAGATCAACAGATTGTGAAAATCCCATGCATCGCGGCGGAAAGCCAGAGCATCGGCGTCTCGCCCCTTGCCTTCGATTTCACCCGCCAAACCCAACCACATGCGCGTTTGACCAATCAGGTCGAGCGATATATTTGCCAGTGCGATATCTTCTTCCAACACGGGCGAATGCCCGCACCACTCGGAAACGCGGTGCCCTAGCACCAGCGTATTGTCCCCCATTCTCAGAAGAAATTCGAACATTACATCGATCCCACTTCATCGGGGATGTCGAAAAAGGTTGGGTGCCGGTAGGTCTTATCATTGGATGGGTCAAACATCGGGCCCTTCCTGTCCGGCGCAGTGGCCGTAATATCAGCTGATTTCACAACCCAGATGCTCATACCTTCATTGCGCCGCGTATAAACATCACGTGCGTTTAGCACAGCCATCTCGGCATCGGGCGCGTGCAGGCTGCCTACATGTCGGTGGCTCAGGCCGTATTGACCACGAATGAAAATTTCCCAAAGGGGCCAGTCTTTTGCCATTTTACTACTCCGCAGCGATCTGTTGTTTTTCGGCATGGGCAAGTAGGCCCTCGCGGAACCAAGCGCCATCATCATGGGCTTTATTACGCGCGGCCATCCGGTCCACGTTGCACGGGCCATTGCCCTTTAGAACGTCAAAGAATTCGGACCAATCAGGGTCAGAATACTCATAATGGCCAGTTTTTTTGTTAAGTTTTGCCTCTTTATCAGGTATATCCAGCCCGAGGTATTCAATTTGCGGAATGGTTTGATCCACAAATTTTTGCCGCCCCTCGTCATTGGACATAATCTTAATTTTCCACGCCATGGATTGGGCACTGTGTACTGATTCCGCCTCGGGCGGTCCAAACATCATGAGCGCAGGCCACCAGAGCCGATTGAGCGCATCTTGTGCCATCGCTTTTTGCGCTTCCGTGCCGAATGACATTTTCATCATAATATCATAGCCTTGGCGGGCATGAAAACTTTCTTCTTTGCAGATACGAACCATGGCACGGGCATAGGGGCCGTAAGACGTTCGCTGAAGCGCCACCTGATTCACAATCGCAGCCCCGTCAACCAGCCAGCCAACGGCACCGATATCGGCCCAGTTCAGGGTTGGATAATTGAATATTGAGGAGTACTTGGCGCGTCCTGCCAGCAGGTCATCAATCAGGTCCGCCCTAGACACGCCCAAAGTCTCTGCTGCCGAATACAGATAAAGCCCGTGGCCAGCTTCGTCTTGCACCTTTGCGAGCAAAATAGCTTTGCGTTCCAGCGTTGGAGCGCGTGTGATCCAGTTTCCTTCAGGGAGCTGCCAACCACTTCGGAATGCGCGTGTTGGCTAATTTGCCGGATGAGGTTTTTGCGGTAGGCTTCTGGCATCCAGTCTTTTGGCTCGATTTTCTCACCAGCATCTATGCGCGTCTGAAATGCCTGCTCTTCAGGGCTCATATCTTCCAGCGATTTAACACCTTTACCCGTGGACTGCACCATTTGTGCATACATGCCGATCTCCAATTAGCTGACTGCACGGTCAGCTATAAGGATGCACGCGGCTCAGGCAAGCAAATTTTGGTTGAGCGCCCAACTATGTCACTATCTGCTTGAGTCTGGCTTCAACCGAGTGCATGCCATGTAATCAGGGAGCCCGATTTGGAAACCACCGCCTTTTTTGCCGTATTGTTTGCCGCGCTTTTGCATGCAAGCTGGAATGCCATAATCCGAACCAGTGGCAACCGGTTTCAGGGTATGCTCATTTTAACCACTGCGCAGGGAACCATGGGGTTGTTTATGGCCCCGTTTTTTCCTCTTCCAAGCGGTGAAGTATGGATTTGGCTCATCGCTTCCGGGGTGCTCCATACCGGCTACAAGATGTTCCTCGCAGCCGCCTATAAGCACGGAGATTTGAGTCGTGTCTACCCCATTGCCCGTGGGGTTGCTCCCATGATTGTGGTTCTTGCCGGGATGTTTTTTCTGAGCGACGATCTCAATATCAAGCAATATATCGGGGTCGCCCTGATTGGCGGTGGGATCATATTGATGGCACATGGTATTTTCAGGAATGGGGAAGCACGTGTGCTCATTCCTTTTGCGCTAGGGTCCGCGCTTTGCACGGCCGGATACTCGATTGTAGACGGGCTTGGTGCGCGGGTCGCCGGGGATGCCAGTCAGTTTATCGCCTGGATATTGCTGTTTGATATGCTATTTTTTACCTCTTCAACGCTCGTGACAACCGGCCCTCGCCACTACAGGGCTTCCGCAAAAACCTGGATCATTGGCAGTCTTGCCGGAGCGCTTTCATTGGCAACCTACTGGATCGTGGTCTGGGCAATGACGATTGCCCCCATTGCTTTGGTCACGGCCTTGCGGGAGACCTCGGTGCTTTTTGCCGTTATGATTGGTGTGCTTCTTATGAAAGAAAAGGCGGATCTGGGTAAAATAATTGCAGCCTTAGTTGTCGTCACTGGCGTCATTGTGATCCGCATTTAGGGCTATTTGAATAATCGCACCAGAGAGGATTTTACGATAGAAGTTGCAGACGGGCGCTTTATAGTTTGAAAAGGCATCGGTCGGCAAATTTCCATCGCAGCGACGCCCACGCGTGCCGTTAAGGTTCCGTTTATTATGCCTTCACCAAAGCGCCGCGAGATTTTGCTAAGCGCGCCACCGCCAACCATCGAGCCGATCATATCATCGCCGATTGCTACGGCCCCTGTCGCCACCAAATGGGCAGCCACACCCTTGAGCAACCGCCAAGAGCCCAGAAATCCGGCACGGCCACCGTAAATATCGGCGATTCGACGGATCATGGACACGTTGGTACTGAGCGCAACTAACACGTCGACCAGCGCCAACGGAATCAGCGCCGTTGCGGCGGCCACCTGCCTCGATGCAGCCTCGATCTCCAGCCGCGCCAGTTCATCAAGCGGCGCCATAAGGTTTTGCTCTGTCAGGTCGATGAGCGCGTCCGCGTCAAGGATATCGGCTTGCTGTTCCTTGAGCGCGGTTCTGGCCCAGCGAAGCTCGGCGCGGCCTTGATACATTCGGTCAAACTGCGCCATTGTTTCCAGCGCCTGACCGCGATCACCGCTGTTGCGGGCTCGGAGGGCGGCTTCACGTAGTGAATCGAGTTTGCGAAGGCGGGCAAAGCCGACGAGTTCGCGCAAAGTCGCGATCACCAAAGCCACCACTATAACCGCTGTCAACGCTAGTGCGGTGCGTCCTAGCCATATGTTGCGGGTGAGCAGGTTCTCGACAAAATCCCACGCCGCAAGAGACAACGCCATGCCAAGCAACGCGAAAATTGCCCCCCAGAAAAACCGCGCAACCCAGCTTTTGGGCTTTGCAGCCACACGGGTTGCCCTTTGCATGGCCGCATTTTCTATAGACTCAAGTTCGGGAACGGGCGGCGCTTCTTGCGGTGTTGGAGCCGAGCTTAATGCTTGTGGGTCCAGCATTACCGGTTTGCGCGGATTAGCCATTGTGTGCCTCCTCTGGATGCCATTCAAACCGGATATCTGGCAGGTTTTCTTCGTTATCAGAGCCATCTCCGCGCGCGGTTTCCAAAAAACCCTCGCGAATGTAAAACCGTTGGGCATCTCGGTTTTGTTCCAAGACCCACAGCCCCAACCCTTCCGGACTGGCCGCTTTCGCTTCGTTTAGCAGGGTTTTACCCATCCCCCTATTCCGGGCTTCCGGATTCAAGTACAAGCAGTCGAGATAGCCATCCTTATGGGCGATAAATCCGGAAACACCCTCTTCGCCATCGACCACAAGAACCGTGCTTGAACCGATCCGAGTGAGCATCGCGCTCTCAGATGCGCTTTCTGGCGCGGGGCTCGGATACCATGAGTTTTCTTTAATCCAGGCAAAAAGGATTTCCGAACAGGCCGATGCGTCCGCCGTTGTTGCAGCACGGATCACAGCTTGTCTCCAATCAGGAACTCTGCGGCTTTATCCATTCGGATATGGGCAATTCCGTTCATCACTTTATCAGTGGCTGCCGGAGGCGCGAAGTTTGGAAGAATGTAGCTGATTCCCTCAGGCCACTGTTCGGCCCCTTGGCGCGCCGGAGTCAGCAGCCTTGCCGGATCAGCCGGAAGATCGCCGGGGTGGAGCGCTACTTCTTTTCCATCGTCCTGTAATACACCCCGCACAAGCTCCAATGTTTCACCTTCGTGTTTGGCGGTTTGCTCCACCGTGGCACGAAGGGCTGCCAAACTGAGGGCTTGCGTTTGCGCGCCCTTCCAGTTTGCAGCGTCCTTGGCATCGCTCAGTAAGGCTTCAAGAAAACCCGCGAGCTTGGGGTGTTGTGTGTGGTGGATGTGGTCGGCTTTGGTCGCCGCGAACAGTATTTTTTCAACCTTTTTTCCGGTTATGGCTGAAAGAAAATGATTTTTTCCCGGACGGAAGCTGGTTAGAATTTCGCTCAACGCAACACGGAGATCTTCGACCGCTGCGGGGCCGTGGTCAATGGCCCCTAGGGCATCGACCAGCACAATCTGCCTGTCAATCTTTGCAAAGTGATTGCGGAAGAAGGGTTTGATCACCTGCTTTTTATAGGCCTCGAACCGGTGTTCAAAAGCTCCGTATAGGGTTTTGGAGCGGACTTTGGAGGGGCGCGGTAATGGCGCGAATGTCAAGGCTGGTGACCCATTCAGATCACCCGGCAACAAAAACCGCCCCGGTGCGCAGTTTGAATAACCGGCTTGCCGCGCCGCCCGAAGGTAAGAGGTGAAAGCCGCCGCAAGTCTTTGCGCCTCGGGCTCATCAAGCGCCCCGGAAGGATCACAGCCGAGGTTTGTTTCCAACCAGTCTTTGGCGAGGTCTCCTCTCACTGCCGCTTGTTGCATTGCAGCTTCCGACCACTCGGCATAGCTTTGCTTCAACAGAGGTAAATCCAGCAGCCATTCACCGGGATAATCGACAATATCAATATGTAAAGTGCTGGGGCCGCGCAGTGATTTAAGTAAACCCACCGGTCGTGTGCGCAACGATATTCGCAACTGGCTGATCGAACTGGTACTTTCCGGCCAGTGAGGGTTTGTCGAATTGAGCGCCTGCAAATGGGTCTCGTAGGCAAAGCGCGGAATTGTGTCATCGGGTTGTGGCTGAAGGAATGTAGCCGTTATCCGGCCTTCACTTTGTGCTTTTAGCTGGGGCATGCGCGTGCGATCCAGCAAATTGGCCACTAGAGAGGTGATAAATACGGTTTTACCCGCGCGCGACAAACCTGTCACGCCGATCCGCACCACTGGCTCCAGCATCTCTTTGGCCCCTGACTGGGTGTCATCTATCACGCGAGCGATCTGGTCGGCTATATCGGCAATGCCCAAACGGTTCCCCTTGCTGGATTTCCTTGCCCCTATCATATAAGGGCTGAATTACGAGTTTTACAGAGGGATATACCGTGCCACGCTATGCGTTGAAAATCGAATATGACGGCGCACCGTTTTGTGGTTGGCAGCGGCAACCCGAATTGACCACCGTTCAGGGCGCTATAGAAACAGCCTTGCGCGCGCTCGAACCTGATTGTGAAGGCATTCAGGGCGCGGGTCGCACCGATACCGGCGTGCACGCCACGGGGCAAGTGGCGCATGTTGACATGGCCAAAGAATGGGACTCGTTTCGACTTGGCGAAGCCCTTAATTTTCACCTGCGCAATCAAGGTGTTGCCATTATTTCTTGTGCACAGATGCCGGATGATTTCCATGCGCGTTTTTCAGCTCTAGAGCGGCAATATACCTTCCGGCTATTCTCGCGCCGCGCTTCGCTCACCTTCGACAAAGGCACAATGTGGCAAATCAAACACGAGCTGGATTTACGGGCGATGCAAGCGGGGGCCACCTACCTCGTTGGCAAGCATGATTTCACAACCTTTAGGTCTTCCATTTGCCAGGCGCTGAGCCCGCTCAAAACGCTCGACGAGCTGCGGGTTGAGCAAATACGCCATATGGATGGTGTTGAAACCCGGTTTCATATCCGGGCGCGGAGCTTTTTGCATAACCAAGTGCGCAGTTTTGTGGGCACGCTGGAGCGCGTGGGCGCCGGAAGTTGGCAGCCAGAAGACGTTAAAGTGGCGCTGAAAGCCAAGGACAGGGCCGCCTGCGGGCCGGTTTGTCCGCCCCACGGGCTTTACTTGAGCGCGGTTAAATACCCTCACAACCCGTTCGCGCCTACGCCAAATTTGCGCTAGAGGTTTATTCCTGTCTCCCGTATAGGGAAACTAGGACAATAAAAGGCATAAAAATGGCACGCATTCTGATCACCTCCGCCCTGCCCTATATTAACGGGATCAAGCATCTGGGGAACCTTGTTGGCTCTCAGTTGCCCTCTGATGCCTATGCCCGCTATATGCGCGCACGCGGCCATGAGGTGATGTTTATTTGCGCAACAGACGAGCACGGCACGCCAGCCGAATTGGCAGCGGCTAAAGCCGGAGTGCCGGTGGCTGAATTTTGTGCTGATATGTGGCAAGTCCAAAAGGACCTTGCAGACGGATTCCGGCTTTCGTTTGACTATTTTGGCCGCTCCAGCTCCGAGCGCAATCGCACCATTACCCAGCATTTGGCTGGTAAACTGGCAGATAACGGGCTCATTGAGGAAGTCTCGGAAAAGCAGGTTTACTCTATCGCCGATGGTCGCTACTTGCCAGACCGCTACATTGAAGGCACCTGCCCCAATTGCGGCGATGATAAAGCCCGTGGCGACCAATGTGAAAACTGCACCAAGCAGTTGGATCCGACCGACCTGATCAATCCGCGCTCGGCAATCTCTGGCTCAACCGATCTGGAAGTGCGCGAGACCAAACACCTTTACCTGCGCCAAAGCGCCATGCGCGAAAAGCTGGATACGTGGATCGACAGCCAGGAAGGCTGGCCAGTCCTCACAACTTCGATTGCCAAAAAGTGGCTACATGACGGGGACGGATTGCGCGACCGCGGGATCACTCGAGACCTAGACTGGGGCGTGCCGGTAAAACGGGGTGAAGAAAACTGGCCGGGCATGGAAGGTAAAGTCTTTTATGTTTGGTTTGATGCGCCAATTGAATATATCGGGGCCACTGCTGAATGGGCGGATGCCACCGGGCAGGATGATACTGCGTGGGAACGCTGGTGGCGAACCGATAAAGGCGCTGATGATGTGCATTACGTGCAATTCATGGGTAAGGATAATGTGCCTTTCCATACGCTAAGCTTTCCAAGCACCCTGATGGGTTCAGGCGAGCCGTGGAAACTTGTTGATTTCATCAAATCCTATAACTGGCTCACTTATGAGGGCGGGAAGTTTTCAACCTCGCAGGGCCGTGGAATTTTCATGAATCAGGCATTGGAGATTATGCCCTCCGATTACTGGCGCTGGTGGCTGCTGAGCAATGCCCCCGAAAGCAGCGACTCCAACTTTACGTGGGAGAGTTTTCAAGCCGGAATCAACAAAGACCTTGCCGACGTGCTGGGCAATTTTGTGAGCCGCGTCACCAAATTTTGCCGAAGTAAATTCGGGGAAATCGTACCCGAAGGCGGTGCTTATGGCGAAGCTGAGGCTGACGTTACGGCCGAAATTGCCAAACGTCTGCGCGACTATCAAAATCACATGGAAGCGATTGAGCTGCGCAAAGCCGCCGCTGATTTGCGTGCTATTTGGGTCGCTGGTAACGAGTACCTGCAAGCCGCTGCCCCATGGAGCGTTTTCAAGGAAAGCCCTGAAGATGCCGCGGCTATGGTGCGTTTTGCACTCAACCTTATCCGCCTTTACGGTGTGCTTTCAAAGCCCTACATCCCCGATGCCGCCGAATCGATTTTGGCCGCAATGAATTCAGAAGAGGCCCAGTGGCCGGATGATCTGGAAGCGGCCCTTGGCGCTATGCCGGCTGGCCAAGCGTTCACCACACCAGATGTTCTGTTTGCCAAAATCTCGGACGAGCGACGGGATGAGCTAGAAGCGCAGTTCGCGGGGAAAGATTGAACGTGTAGCCAGTGGGGCATGGAGCAAAAGCTGACCCGCAAAGCTATAGGTACGCGAGCCGCTAGAATTCGTGTCACAATTCACTTCTATGAAGGTTGAGTTTATATTTGGAATCGCGCAGACTGCGGGCATCTGCCCTTAGTTTTGGGATCAGCTATAAAAAACAACTTCAGGAAGGAAATCCGATGAAATTCTCTACCCGCCATTCGCTAAAAATGGTTATGGGGGCCACGGCATTAAGCACTATATTGATGTCTGGCGCTTATGCGCAAACCGTGAATATCACCATTCTCGGCATCGGCGATATTTATGATTTTGATGAAGACGATGGCCGTGGTGGCGTTGCGCGTGTGAATGCTATTGCGCTGGCCGAACGGGCCGCCAACCCAAATACGCTTTATGTGTTTGATGGCGACATGCTTTCGCCTTCAATCCTTTCCGGCTTTGACCAAGGCCAGAATATGATCGACCTAACCAATCAAGTGCCGTTTGATATTGCTGTACCGGGCAACCACGAGTTTGATTTCGGCGTTGAAAACTTCTACGAAAAAATGGCCGGCTCGGCTTACCCTTGGGCTGCAATCAACATCACCAATGCCGATGGCTCCGCCATTCCTGGCCTTGGTGGCGTGATGATGAAAGAATTCGAAGGGGTAAAAGTAGCGCTAATTCCTGTGGCGCAAGACACCACGCCTGAAGTGACCTCATCCGGAGATCTCGTATTCCTCGATACCGTTGACACCGGCGTGGCAGCTGCAAATGCGGCTCGTGACGAAGGCGCAGATATCGTGGTCGGAGTTGTTCAAACCGACATTTCCAACGACCGCGAGCTTATCCGCTCGGGCGCGTTTGACGTCATTATGTCCGGGGACGACCACTCCTACGGCACCTCCTACGATGGTCGTACAGCCTTTGTAGAAACCTCGATTGACGGCCGGTTCCTGTCTCCGGTTGATATCGCGGTGACCATTGGTGAAAAACGCGGCGAGCGCCACATAACATGGGTGCCAAATTTCCGCTTTATAGACACAGCCAATGTAACACCTGACCCGGATACTCAGGCAATGGTTGATGCCTTCACCGCTCAACTAGACGAAAGCCTGAACACAGAGATCGGTGCCACAACAGGCCCGCTTGATAGTCGCCGGAACTCGGTTCGCGGGCAGGAAACTGCAATCGGCAACCTTGTGGCTGATGCGATGCGCTGGGCAACAGGTGCCGACGTAGCCATGGCAAATGGCGGTGGTATCCGCGCAGACCGCGAATATGCAGCCGGCACTATGCTAACACGCCGTGACATTCTCACAGAACTGCCATTTGGTAACGTCACCGTAATGTCTGAGATCACCGGGCAGCAAGTACTGGACGCGATGGAAAACGGTGTAAGCCGCGTCGAGGACGGTTCCGGCCGCTTCGCACAAATCTCCGGTATGTCGATGGTGTATGACCCAACCGCACCGGCTGGTTCTCGCATTGTTCAACTGATGATCGGAGATGCAGAAGTGGACGTGAATGCGGTCTACAAATTTGCAACCAACAACTATGCCATGGGTGGCGGTGACGGTTACGGTATGCTCGGCGGTGGTCGTGTGCTTATAAACTCCGGCAACGGAACTCTGATGGCCAATGATGTAATCGACTACATCGTTGAAAATGGCGGCGTTCAAACCGTTGTTGAAGGTCGGATCAAGGTTGTAGGCGAATAAACCCGCCCACAATCAAATAAGAAACCCGCGGCTTTGGCTGCGGGTTTTTTTATGTCATATTGATTGGTGGTGCGGGCGGGGGGACTTGAACCCCCACGGCCATACGGCCAACAGATTTTAAGTCTGGCGTGTCTACCTATTCCACCACGCCCGCAACAGGGCGCAAGATAGCTTTTTGGCGGGCGATGTAAAGCGAATTAGCTCGATTATGAACCGACTTTTCGCGGGCGCACTCTAGAGCTTTCGATAGACCAAATATGGAAATCTGATAGCCCTCAGGGCAAAAAAAGGGCGCCCCTATGATGGAGCGCCCTCATTTATTATTGATTTAAACCTTAGTGCGCGATCTGAGCGCCAGCGGATTTACTTGCTTCCAAAGCAGCAGCCGCAGCGATCTCGTCCCACTCAACCGGCTCCGGCATACGCTCAAGCGCGATCTCCAGAACTTCCATCACGTTGGATACCGGAATGAGCTCAAGGCCTTCCTTCACGTTGTCAGGAATTTCAGTGAGGTCCTTCTGGTTATCTTTTGGGATAAGCACAGTCTTGATGCCGCCCCGCAGTGCTGCCAAAAGTTTTTCTTTCAAACCGCCGATGGGAAGCACGTTCCCCCTGAGGGTGACTTCGCCCGTCATGGCAACTTCGCGCTTTACCGGAATTTGTGTCAGCACTGAAACAATAGACGTTACCATGCCAATACCAGCACTCGGGCCGTCTTTTGGCGTACCCCCTTCGGGAACATGGACGTGAATGTCCATTTTCTCGAATTCAGGCGGGGTAATGCCCAGAGTTACGGCCTTGGAGCGCACAAAGCTTGACGCAGCATCGATGCTTTCTTTCATCACATCGCCGAGCTTACCGGTGGTTTTCATCCGGCCCTTCCCAGGCAAGCGCAAGGCTTCGATATGTAGCAAATCACCGCCCACACTCGTCCATGCCAAACCGGTGACCACACCAATCTGGTTTTCCTCTTCAGCAAGGCCGTATTTGAAACGTTTCACGCCAAGGAAGTCCTCGATGTTGTCAGACGTGACCTTAACGCTTGTCTGCTCTTTCTTGACGATTAGGGTCACGGCCTTTCGGCAGAGTTTGGCGATTTCACGCTCCAGGTTCCGCACACCGGCTTCTCGCGTGTAATAGCGAATGATGTCCCGCAGCGCGCCGTCTTCCAGATCAAACTCACCGGCTTTCAAGCCGTGGCCTTTTTGCTGTTTGGCAATCAGGTGCTGCTTGGCGATCTCGGATTTTTCATCCTCTGTATAGCCCGCCAGCGTAATGATCTCCATCCGGTCCAACAACGGGCCAGCCATGTTGTAACTGTTAGCTGTGGTCAGGAACATTACGTTGGAGAGGTCATATTCGACCTCCATGTAATGGTCGGTGAAGGTGCTGTTTTGCTCGGGGTCAAGAACCTCGAGCAATGCACTGGAAGGGTCACCGCGATGGTCACGGCCCATTTTATCGATCTCGTCAAGCAAGATCAACGGATTGATGGTTTTGGCTTTCTTCATCGACTGGATGATCTTACCCGGCATAGAGCCGATATAGGTGCGCCGGTGGCCACGAATTTCGGATTCATCCGAAACGCCGCCAAGGGAGATGCGAATAAACTCACGCCCCGTAGCGCGGGCCACTGATTTACCGAGAGATGTTTTACCCACGCCGGGAGGGCCCACAAGGCACAGGATTGGCCCTTTGAGCTTACGCGAGCGCTGTTGCACAGCAAGATACTCGACAATGCGTTCTTTAACCTTTTCAAGGCCATAGTGGTCAGCATCCAGCACTTTTTGTGCGGCGTTCAGGTCTTTTTTCACGCGCGTGCGCTTATTCCACGGGATGGAAAGAATCCAGTCCATATAGTTGCGCACAACGGTGGCCTCCGCCGACATTGGCGACATGGATTTTAGCTTTTTCAGTTCAGCCGCCACTTTTTCCGCAGCTTCTTCCGAAAGCTTCACCTTGGCAATTCGTTCTTCAAGCTCGGCAAGCTCGCCGCCGCCCTCTTCGCCGTCGCCCAGCTCTTTCTGGATCGCTTTCATCTGCTCGTTGAGGTAATATTCGCGCTGGGTCCGCTCCATTTGCGATTTAACCCGGCTTTTGATCTTACGCTCGACTTTCAGCACAGACATTTCGGCATGCATCAGTTCGAATATCTTTTCGAGACGCTGGGTGAGGTCTTCGATTTCAAGCAAAGCCTGCTTGTCTTCCTGTTCCACGCCTAAATGCCCGGCAACGGTATCAGCCAGCTGCGCAGGGTCTTTGGTTTCCTTAACGGCTTCCAGCGCCTCATCCGGCACGTTGCTGTTAAGCTTGGCATAGCGGCCAAATTCACCGGAAACAGAGCGCACTAGAGCTTCGATCTCGTCCGATTTTTCGTCAGATTCCTTGACCAATTCAGCTTCGGCCTCGAAGTAATCTTCGTTTTCGAGGAAATGAGCAAGTTTGGCGCGTTGCTTGCCTTCAACCAGCACCTTCACGGTGCCATCGGGCAGCTTTAGCAGTTGCAAAACATTGGCGAGCACGCCAACGCGGTGGATGCTGTCAACCGTTGGTTCGTCTTCCGACGGATCCATCTGGCTTGAAAGCAAAATTTCCTTGTTTTCGTCCATCACTTCTTCAAGTGCGCGCACCGATTTTTCGCGGCCCACAAAGAGCGGCACGATCATGTGTGGAAAAACCACTATGTCGCGCAGTGGCAAAACAGGAAGGGTAACGGTTTTGAGCTCGGTCATATGTATTCCTTATTCAGCAAAGCGCCCCGCCCCGGTTATTCGGCAGCTTAGGCACCTTCCGTTGGTTTTCTTGAAAATGGCGTTTGAGTTGGAGGAATTCAAGCCCAATCAGAAATAAGATGTAATTTCTAAAGGGTCGCATTCCCGAATGCGCAAAGCGCGTTTACACTGACACAATGGAAAACAATTATGATTTTGATCGTTTCATTACTGCACAGGATTCAGTTTATCCGTCTGTTTTGAATGAGCTGATGCAAGGCCGCAAAGAAAGCCACTGGATGTGGTTTATATTTCCCCAAATCGAAGGGCTTGGTTATAGCCAGACCTCGATGTTTTATGCTTTGAGCGGGAAAGCCGAAGCGGAGGCTTACCTCGCCCACCCGGTGCTCGGACCACGGCTTGTAGAATGCACAAAACTGGCGCTGTCCCATGCTGACGCGGGCGCCCCTGCCCTTTTTGGCCATCCCGATGACCTCAAGTTTCAATCATCGCTTACCTTGTTTTCGCGCGCCAAACCCAGCGACCCTGTTTTTGCAGAAGCTTTGGATGCCTTTTTCGGCGGTGTTGGCTGTCAACCCACGCTCGAAACCCTGCGGATTGCGTTCATCAACAGCCTGAGCGAATAGATAGCGAGGGAGCCGCCGGTTCTAAACCGGTAGCAAATCCCCTTTGGCCCTTTTTTCCTCAAAACTCGCGGCAAAATCATCTAGCGCACCGGCCTCAATTGCGCCACGAAGGCCTGCCATTAGCTCTTGATAATAGTGCAGGTTGTGCCACGTCATCAGCATCGACGAAATGATTTCATTGGCTTTGAAAACATGGTGCAGATAAGCACGGGAATAGCTGCTGCACGCCGGGCAGGTGCATTCAGGGTCCAACGGGCGCGGGTCGTCCCGGTGGCGAGCATTTTTGATGTTGATCGCACCCATGCGGGTGAGCGCTTGTCCGTTCCGACCCGAGCGCGAAGGCAATACACAGTCAAACATATCCACCCCGCGCTGAACGGCGCCAACGATATCATCCGGTTTGCCAACGCCCATCAGGTAGCGTGGTTTTTCATCCGGCAACATCCCCGGCGCATAGTCGAGCACGTCAAACATTGCGTCCTGCCCTTCGCCCACGGCCAAGCCACCAATGGCGTAACCGTCGAAATCAATGGCCTTGAGCGCATCGGCGCTTTCTTCGCGTTGCTCAGGAAAAACAGACCCCTGTTGGATACCAAATAGCGCGTGATTTGGTCGGTCGCCAAAGGCGTCTTTCGAGCGCTGCGCCCATCTCATCGAGCGTTGCATTGAATCGAGCGAGACCTCGCGGGTCGCTGGAAACGGGGTGCATTCATCAAAGGCCATAACAATATCGGAGCCAAGCATACCCTGAATGTCCATGCTGGTCTCGGGAGACAGAAAATGCTCGGATCCATCAACGTGACTTTTGAACTTTACACCTTCCTCGGTGAGTTTCCTCAGCCCCGTTAGGCTCATCACCTGAAACCCGCCGGAATCGGTCAGAATTGGCCCGGCCCAGTTCATGAACTTATGCAACCCGCCGAGGCGCTCCATCCGCTCTGCCCCCGGGCGCAGCATCAGGTGATAGGTATTGCCAAGCAAAATTTCAGCACCCGTGGCGGCCACACTTTCGGGCAACATGCCTTTTACCGTGGCGGCGGTGCCAACCGGCATAAAGGCCGGGGTCTGAATGTCGCCCCGTGCCGTGCTTACCACACCACGCCGCGCCTTCCCGTCAACAGCCGAAATCTTATACCCGAATGATTTTGTCATCTTTACCCCTAGACGTAGCGTTCCGTATTTCCTATATGTTTTGTCAGGAATTCCAAGAGGCATATCATGAACGCTCAATCAGAACCGCTGCTCGAGGGCACGCCGCTTATCAAGCCCTCCTCAACCGACCACCCTCTTTACGAGTCGTTGGTTGAAGCTTGCCGAACTGTGCATGACCCGGAAATTCCGGTCAACATTTACGACCTTGGGCTGATATATACAATCGAGATTTCGGATGAAAACCATGTTGAGGTTGCTATGTCGCTCACCGCACCGGGGTGCCCTGTAGCGGGAGAAATGCCGGGGTGGGTCGCCGAAGCTATCTCGCCAGTTGCAGGCGTAAAATCAGTGAATGTCGAGCTGGTCTGGGAACCACAATGGGGCATGGATATGATGTCTGACGAGGCGCGACTGGAATTAGGCTTTATGTAAAGCTGAGCCAACTGCGCCTGCGTAAATTGATCGCATGAACTTGTGTGAACAAGCGAAAACACGTATTTTTGCGGCAATGAAGGGAAATATAATGTTTAGCATTCCGGGCAAGGCCGCAGTGTCCATGACGCCGCGCGCAACAAAGCAGATCACCAAACTCATGGAATCCGGCAGCAAAAAAGGTCTGCGCATCGGGGTCAAAAAAGGGGGCTGCGCGGGCATGGAATACACCATGGACTACGTGGAAGACATCGATCC
>DFBP01000240.1:16575-19506 GCA_002366685.1 Rhodobacterales bacterium UBA3077
GCCTGCGGCTGCGGAGAGTCGGTCAAGTTCGAAGGCATGTAGTGGCAATTTCTGCCGAAGACATCGAATTTGTTAGCGAGCTTTTTGAATCTGTAGGACATATTACCACCCGCAAAATGATGGGTGGCTTGACGCTCTATGCCGATGGCCAAGTGTTTGCGATCCTGGATTCCGACGGCCAACTTTTCCTGAAAGCTTTCGGCGACATGGCCAAGCGGCTAGAAGCCGCAGGGGGTAGGCTCTTTACCTATGAGGGTAAAAACGGCAAAACAGGGCACATGAATTATTGGACAATGCCGGAAGACGCGCTGGATGAACCAGCTGTTGCGGCAGAATGGGCGCGCGAGGTATTGCTCGCCCTCTAACGGGAGAGAGCAAAATGGCACGTCGCAAACTGGCAGCTGGTAACTGGAAAATGAACGGCGTGAAAGCCGCGCTAAGCGAGATCGAAGCGCTTGAGGCCAGCTTCCCCGCCCCCGATTGTGATGTTTTGATCTGCCCTCCTGCCACGCTGATCTTCGCGATGGCCGCTATTGGTAATACCGTTAAAGTCGGCGGGCAGGATTGCCACGCCAATGAAAGCGGCGCCCACACGGGCGATATTTCGGCTGAAATCCTGGCTGATGCAGGCGCAACAGCCGTAATTGTCGGCCACTCGGAGCGCCGCGCAGACCACGGCGAGAGCGATGCAGATGTGAAAGCCAAGGCAGAAGCCGCGTGGCGCGCCGGGCTGATTGCCGTGATATGCGTAGGCGAAACCGAAGCCGAGCGTGATGCCGGCAAAGCTCTGGATATCGTTGGCGGGCAATTGGCCGGATCTGTCCCTGCGGGTGCCACAGGGGCAAATACCGTTATTGCGTATGAGCCCGTTTGGGCCATTGGCACCGGAAAGGTGCCAACTTTGGGAGACATCGCCGAAATGCATGACTATATGCGCGCGAAACTCGGGAACAGCCATACTTCGGAAGCCGAAAACTTTCGGTTCCTTTACGGTGGTTCTGTAAAGCCCTCAAATGCCGCTGAAATCTTTGCGGTTTCGAATGTCGATGGCGCTTTGGTTGGCGGCGCTTCGTTGAAGGCTTCCGATTTTGGCGGAATTATTGCGGCTGCAAGCGAAGGGTAAGGCGCGAATGCGCGCCCAATTTCGGTTTGCAAAAACCTCCGGTTCACATTGGCTACCCAGCCATTTGTGATTCCTCTGGCTCGTTGAATCCGTAGTGCTGCACCAATCTCTGAAGCGCAATCCCCAGCACAACCTTACCAGAGCGGGCTGACCATCCGAGGCGTTTTTCTGCCTTTTCCAGCCCGTCAAGGAAGCAGCACACCCGAAAAGCAATATCTGCCAATCCTGGGCCGAGAGCGCTTAACGCTTTTGAGACCCGATCCCGCGCAGCTGCCGGACCCTCGGCGGGCGCATTATCTACAAAACCGCCCCGGCTGGCAGATGTGAGGAAGCGATCCCAATTTTGCGCAACCCGCGGCCCCATATGCGCCAACTCAAAATCTTCGCGCAAACGCTCGCCAGCGGCAATTTGCGAAGTTGTGAGAAAAGCTTCACCATCAACCCCGCGTTTGCGCCCGAGCAGGCTAAGCGGGCTTTCGGCCATATTGTAGCGAACACGTTTAGCGTTTCCGCTCTCTGACATCGCCACATTGCGTTCACCAAATATCTTGTGTTGATCCGAAAATCCGTCATCTTTCGACATCATCCGGTTCAAGGCAGCGCGGCCAACAGAAGTTATTCGATAGCGACCCACAGCCCCGATTTGGGTGCCGCTTATCCACTCTTGCAAGGCGAACTGGTTGGCAATGCGTGCTTCAACGGTCGCAACTTTTCGCGGATCACCGCTTTCCACCTCTTTAAAAACAGCCGCCTTGGGCATTTTAGGCGAGGCCAGCAAAAATGTGCCCTTCTCGGAAAGGTGGCGCAATATGCGCTTGGCTTCGGAATTGGTGGTTGGTGTTTTGGCCATACTTGGAGTCTCCGCGTTTGGTGGAAAGAAATCTCGGGCGACGGCTTCAAGCGCCTGATCAACGAGCGGATCATCGCGCCGCTGTTCACACTTGCGTACTTGTCGCAACACAGTTGAGGCATGAACCCCTTTTTGCCGCGCGATTTGCCGTAGCGAAACCCCGAGCGTTGTATGGCTTAGATATGTTACCGCAATTTCAGGAACCCAGTCTGGTAACGCCTTGGTAAGCGGCCCCAAATTGGTGAAAGTGTCGGATTTTATGTTCTTTTCGTCAGTCACTTTCTTAGCTTTTTATTAAAATTTTAGGCAAATCGTTAATAAACGGCGAGAGATAACATACTGTTAACCATTCAACTGAGGTCAGTATATTTCTCAAACGTTATCAAGCGCCTACAGCACAGAACTGTGAAACTACTTTAAGCGCAATGCCCTGAAAGGGGCGCGTATGATTTGGTGTACAAAACGAGAAAGGAAACGATCATGATTGAAATCGTCCCCCAAAAACCGCTCCGCCGACGCCCGCGAATTCTGGTTGAAGCCGCGCGAATTTGCGCAAAGGGATACCGTCGGGAAACAATGTTTCCCAAGCTTTTGGGAGCCGAACAGTCTCACGTAATTGATCTGCTAAAAAAACGCGAAGAAAAGCTCGAAGAGGATCGACGTGCACATGATGCCACTTACACGGCCCGCGAACATATCGAAGCCCTCTCGGCTTTGATGGCCGAAAGTAAGAAAGCTGCCTAGCTATTTGTAATTAAACAAAACTGTCGGGTACAGAATCTTTCTTGCGCAAAATGTAATCCCTCAGGGATTCGTCAATCGCCGGGTCAATAGCAGGCTGCTGATAATCATTGAGCATCTGCTTGACCCGAGCATTGGCGAGGGAGACCGCATCTCGCGCGCCCTCTTCATCCCACTGTTCATATGGTTTGTAGTCGAGCACATTGGTGCGCCAAAA
>DFBP01000087.1:0-2090 GCA_002366685.1 Rhodobacterales bacterium UBA3077
TGCACATTGGCGCCGATCTGGGTGCGCAAAACACCCAAGAAAGAAGCCGAGGAAATTGCGATGCATTTCCTTGAAAAGGTGAAAATCCCTGAGCAGGCGCTGAAGTATCCGGGCCAGCTTTCGGGTGGTCAGCAGCAGCGTGTGGCGATTGCGCGTTCGTTGTGCATGAAGCCACGCATCATGCTGTTTGACGAGCCAACATCCGCGCTTGACCCGGAGATGATTGCCGAGGTGCTTGATACCATGATCGAGCTTGCCGAAGAAGGCATGACCATGATCTGTGTGACCCACGAAATGGGTTTTGCCCGTAAAGTGGCGAACCGGGTTATCTTTATGGATGCGGGCCAGATTGTAGAGCAAAACGAACCACAAGAGTTCTTTGACAACCCGCAATCCGAGCGGACTCAATTATTCCTGAGCCAGATTCTGGGCCACTAGAATCCGCACTAAGACAAAAACAAAGCGCCCCGAGGTTTCTCTTGGGGCGCTTTTTGCTTGCGGTGGCCTCGCGGTGCTCGGCAGGGGCTTTGCCCCTCTTGGCCTTTGGCCAATTCACCCCAGGATATTTTGACAATTTGGAATTGGGGTGTCGGTGCTGCCGAGCCGCAGGCGAGGCGCGGCCCAACGGGAGGGTTTACCGGTCGTGACCCCGACAGGCGGGAGCGGTTGCTTACAACTCCCTTGGGGCTTTATAGGCAATGAACTTGCCGGTGCCCATTTGCACATCCGACCAGTTATCGGCTTTGAACTCATATACAGTTACCGCACCGGACGGATATTTATCAAAGGATTCGTGGTGGGGAGGCGGGTCTCGCCGCAAGTTGCGGGCAAACTCGGCGGTGCCGGGGTTGTGGCCTAAAAGCGCAACTGTGTTGCCACTGGCCGATTGCAGGATCGAGAGCATTTGGTCGTCGGTTGCCATATAGAGGGAATCTTCAAAGTGTGGAGATACATCGCTGGGCAGGCTGGCGGCAATGCCAGCCCATGTTTCAGCGCAGCGGGTGGCGCTCGAGGAGATCACTTCGTCCGGCACGTAGCCATTGGCCCCGAGCCAGCCACCGACTTTTCCGGCGGCCAAGTTGCCGCGCTCGTTGAGCGGGCGGGTTTTGTCGCTACTCGCACCGCTGGACCAGCTGGATTTGGCGTGGCGGATCAGGATTAGTCGTTTCATTGTGCGGCCCTTTTGTGAAAATACCCCATGTGAAAGGCGGATTGCGCCTCGGGGCGCTGCCCCTGCCCAACCGGACAAGTGCGCCGCACTGCGCAACCGCGCGCCATGCAGCTACCCTCACGTTTAGTATCGAGAAATTCATGGCAGAGGGCAACATCATAATGCGTTTGATTGAGGGCATCTGCAGGGCAGGCCAAGAGGCAGGGCTTCGCTTCGCATTCATTGCAGGGGTTTGGCACGGGGGATGGCAGAGCGTGCTGGCCCTTGAAGCGCAGAGCGCCGCGAAAGGAGGTAAACAAGCCGAGTTCGGCATGGACAAGCAACTGCACCGGCGATTGGAAGCAGCGGTTCGAGCGCAAAGCCCACTCAATAAAGGGTTGGTAAGGAGGACCACCGAATGGGAACAGGGCCTTGGAGCCTGATTTGGCAGCAATGGCGGTTAAGGTACGTGTGGAGTAGCGGTCAACCGGATCGGGGGCGTTGTCGAGGTATTCGGTGGAGGCTTGGAAAACGGGCCAGAACTGCGCCCCGTCAGGGCCGATCAGGTAGAGGGTAGAGTCTGCCTCCCACAATCCACCAAGAATGCGCATTCCGGCGGGGTTTAGTCGCTGGTCTAGAGTTTGCCAAAGGGGAGTTTCAGGATCCATAGGAGTTTTCTAGGTTTTTCATCCTGCCAGCGCAAGCCAACGGTCATGCCTTTGTGGCCTTTGTCTGGCTCAGCGGTGAAAGTGCGGAACAGGTGATCCCAGATCGAAACTGAGAAGCCGTAATTGCTGTCATGCTCCGCGCGGATATCGGAGTGGTGAATGCGGTGCATATCGGGGGTGACGATCAGCCGACGCACGATTCGGTCAACCGGCTTGGGCAGGTTGATGTTGGCGTGGTTGAACATGGCCGCACCGTTGAGGATGACCTCGAA
>DFBP01000087.1:2198-3220 GCA_002366685.1 Rhodobacterales bacterium UBA3077
CGCCACAGGAACGGGATTTTGTGGGTGACGAGGTGTTGAAACCAGATCGCCCAGTCGAGGATGACAACGATCAGGAACATTTCCAGCCAGAGCGGCAGTTCGATCATGTTGAATAGGCCCCAGCCATTGGCGGTAACATGCTGGGCGGCCCCCACAGCGATGATCACCGGGGTGATCAGCCCCATGAGCTGGAGCATACCGCTATAGATCACCAGCAAGATCCAATGAGTTGTCCAGCGCTTGAGCTGGCTTTGGACCCGGGTGCGGCGCGGGAATAGGAATTCCAATAGGCCGAAAAGGGCAAAAAGGCCGAGAAAGACGCTTAGGCGGATAGTTGCTTCATGTTCCATGGGGGCAACTTGGCCTCGCGCAGCGCGCTTTTCAAGTCACATTCGCGAGATATATTCGAGAAGTGGAATTTATGAGGGGTGGCGGATGAGCGAGCCAGCCCCGTGCGGGGTGAAGAGCTCCAGCAGGCAGGCGTGTGGGGCGCGACCATCAAGAATAACTACGGCGCGCACGCCGCCCGCAATGGCGGCCAGGGCGGTTTCGGTTTTGGGGATCATGCCACCGGCAATCACGCCTTCTTCGGTCAGTTGGCGCACGGTTTCTGGTGTGAGTTCGGTGACCACATCCCCGTCTGCATCTTTCACACCGGCCACATCGGTGAGCAGCAGGAGCCGGTCGGCGTTGAGCGCTGCAGCGATGGCGCCAGCGGCGGTGTCGCCGTTGATGTTATAGGTCTCGCCATTTTGGCCCGCGCCTATGGGGGCAACAACAGGAATGAAGTCTGTGCTTTGGAAGCTGTTGATCACGGATGGGTCCACATCCACCGGTCTGCCAACCAGCCCGAGGGCTTCGTCTGCCGGCTCACAAGTGATCAGGTTGGCGTCTTTGCCGGAAAGCCCGACAGCCTTGCCACCTTGGGCGTTGATCGCTGCCACAATCCGCTTGTTAACCGAGCCGGAGAGCACCATCTCGACCACTTCCATCGTGGCGGCATCGGTCACCCGTTTGCCATT
>DFBP01000087.1:3364-4011 GCA_002366685.1 Rhodobacterales bacterium UBA3077
TCATCGCCCATGGCATGGCCGCCGAACTTGATCACAACCGTTGCGCCATCGTAGCGCTGCAAAAACGGCAGGGCTTCGGAAAGGGTGCGGGCGGTGGCGATCCAGTCGCGGTTCATGGCGGATGATTTCTCCATAATATTTCCCCTATAGCAGGGTTACTCCATTGTGGCGATGGTGGTGCGTAAAATATCGAGGCCGGTGCCTTTTTCCGATGAGGTCGCGATGATCTCGGGATAGGCGGCGGGGTATTTTTGCAATACCTTCTGGGTTTTGGCCAGCACTTTGCTGAAGTCCCCCTTGGAGGGTTTGTCGATCTTGGTGAGCACGACCTGAAAGGTCACGGCAGCGGTGCCGAGTAGCTCCATGATCTCCTCGTCCACGGCTTTGGGGCCGTGGCGGGCATCAATCAGCATAAACACGCGGCGCAGGGTGGCGCGGCCGGAAAGATAAGCCTTGAGCAGGCGCTGCCACTTTTCCACCACCGGCACCGGCGCGTTGGCAAAGCCGTAGCCCGGGAGGTCGACCAGATAGTGGCTGTCCATCAGGGTGAAATAGTTGATCTCTTGCGTGCGGCCCGGGGTGTTGGACGTGCGTGCCAATGCCTTGCGACCAGTGAGCGCGTTAATCAGCGTGGATTTGCCGACATT
>DFBP01000027.1:0-1142 GCA_002366685.1 Rhodobacterales bacterium UBA3077
GTGGAAATTCCAACGGGTCTCTCGCATGTGACAATCCGAGCGCGGGATAATGTGGATGGGTGGACCGAGCAGACCTTTAGGTTTGATCTGCCTTAGGGGCTGAGTGGTTCTTTATCATAGGCTTGCCACCAGACAAGCCAACCAACGGCACCGCCCCAAACGGTAACTGGCAGCAATACCCAGATTGGACCCAAAGGTAGCACTAACAGTATAAGAAACAAAAACACTAAATTGGTTGTTAATCCACCAAGAATTACCCCGACATACCAATTTCGGTATCCCATTTGGTGCAGGGTAATCCATGGAGGGCCTGCAACGACAACGATGGCAATGGCGGTCGACAGAGCTATAACTACCCACGGAAATATTGTTGACCCCGCGATATCAAGGTAGCTATCACCCGAGCGGCCTAAATCCCCGCCACCAAGCCACACTATGCTAAATAAGATCGCTAAGAGTATGGCTGCCGAGATTATTGAGCTAGACAGAATCGAAAAGATCACTCTGCCCCAGCTGGTTTGATAAGTTTGCTTTTGGGTCAAATAGATGTTCCTAAGCCAGAAACAGAAATGGCCGCCGGATTTCTCCGCGGCCACCCCAAGCTTGTGATGCGTTTTAACGCTTAGTCGTTCAACGCGAGGTTTGACGCAGCTTCGCGGCCGTTGCGGCCCTCTTCCAGATCGTATGTTACTTTCTGGTTGTCTTGCAGGCCTTGCAGCCCGGCGCGCTCAACAGCAGAAATGTGAACAAACACATCTTTGCCGCCATCATCAGGGGCGATGAAGCCATAACCCTTAGTGCCGTTAAACCATTTGACGGTGCCAGTTGCCATCCGCCTTCTCCTTAAATTATGTGCCACCCGCAGAATGCAGTGGCTCTGGTGCAGAAATTGGTCTTCAGTATTGTTGCCGGCAGTCTGCATTAAGGCGTCAGCGGAACTGTGAAAGACTTTTACTCACTTTGCCGTTTTTACCCAACTAATGACAGAAATCAAGGTTATTGCGGCAATCCGCTGTCGCTTTGCCGATAAATTGGGCATAATTAAGGCAAATATCAGCCAATTTTTGGGTTGGTATCGCCCTTAATGCGAATCATTGGAAATTGAATATGTATATATATGGCTTGAAAAACTGTGATATTGT
>DFBP01000027.1:1247-3865 GCA_002366685.1 Rhodobacterales bacterium UBA3077
GCCGGTGACCCTGTGGAACTTTTGCAGGCCAACCCGGCCCTGATGAAGCGCCCGCTGATTGAAGCGGGCGGCAAGCTTTATTTGGGATGGTCGGCTGAAACCGAACAGGCCATTATTTCTGGTCAAACACCAAGCGCACCGTAATTGGAACCGTGCGGGTGATACCGGGCAAGCTGGCAAGCTCCATCAGCATATCAACGCCGCCGTCGATCCCCATATCTTCGGTCGAGATATAGGCTAAGCCATCTGAGACCACCATGGCGCGGGTTTCGCTTAGGCGCACAGCTATCATTGGCGCATCAAAGCCAACCTCTTTGCCCATAAGCTGGAGCGTCGCATCTACATATACGGCGGCCATTTCTCCAATCCCGAGCGCCTCGATGGTTGCGAGATCAACTTGGCCGGTTACGCTTGCGCTTGCCATATTATGAAAAACATGCTCGCCAATGCGCTCATTGCGGATATCGATATTGGTTTCAACGGAGCCAAGGTCCACCGAAATCGTAGCGGCGCCATCTTGCCCGATCATACCTGAAACGGATGTGAACGAATGTGATTCACCTACGGTGTCTTTCTTGACCGAGCCAAACGAAACGGCGGAAGCGCCGCTATCAATCGCCCACTCTCCGGCGGTGACTGAGCTGGCGACAAGCGCTAGCCCCATGCTGGCGATAAGTGTTTTCAGACTATTCATTTTTATTCTCCCTGTTATGGTTGCGGCAATTAGTGCCGTCAGACATACCAACACTTGGGATTAGACAAATATTCGGTCGCAAAGAAAAAATAATTCGGGCTGAGCTGGAGGCGCTTTGGCCGCGGCTTTGGCGCTTTGCCTATGGGCTTTCGAAAAGCCGCCAAGATGCGGAAGACCTGGCGCAATCGGCCTGCCTGAAGGCTTTGCAAAACACTGCCCGCTTTAAAGAGGGCACCCATGTGGACCGCTGGGTGTTTACGATTTGTCGCAATCTATGGCTCAATGAGCTGCGTTCGCGCAAAGTGAGGGTCGGAAACGGGTGCATTCCGATAGACGATGAAAACCCGCTTATTGAAAAAGATCAGAGTGAAGCGAACATTTTTGCGGGTGAGGTGTTATCCCAAGTGATGGCGCTGCCAGATGCGCAGCGTGAAACGGTGTTATTGGTTTATATTGAAGGATTCGCCTATAAAGAAACGGCCGCGATTCTTGATATTCCAATTGGGACAGTGATGAGCCGCTTGTCGGCGGCGCGCAAAGCCCTTGCGCCAATGAAAGAAATTGAAGAATGACGTTTTCGGATGATGACATATCCGCCTATTTAGATGCGGAGCTGGATGCCAAGGGCAGTGCGGCGATTGAGGCGATGATCGCATCTGACCCACGTTTTGCCAGCCGTGTGGCGGCACTGGAGCTTGATATCTCGGCGCTGCAAAAAAGCTTTGCCCCCTTGCTGGCCGATGCGCCATCTGTTTCGCTGCCGCAGCCGCGCCGTAATTGGGCATGGCCCGCCGCTGCCGCAGCAGCGGTGGTGTTGGCTGTTGGTTTTACCTTCGGGCAACTTGCAAAACCGGGGGGTGAAAGCTGGCAAATGGAAGTGGCGCATTATCAGCTGCTTTATGTGCCCGAAACGCTCGCCGGCATTTCACCCGACACTGCCAGATTGCAAAAGGAACTGGCCCGTGCCGAAAGCCTGCTGGGCATAGAGCTTGACCAAGCCGCGCTCTCAAATGTGCCCGGCCTTACGCTGCGCCGGGCACAGGTTTTGGGCTTTGAAGGCCAAACCCTGATTCAGATCGCCTATACGGCGGCTGATGGCATGCCGGTGGCTTTTTGCATTCTCAATGCTGGAAGCAAAGGCGACTCCGAGTTGGCGTTTGCGCGCCTCCTCGGGCTGGAATCCGCGCTCTGGAGAGGGCCAAAGCACGAGTTTATGGTGATCGGTGGGCAAAGTCAGGCGGTTATTGCCGACTCTGCCCGCTATTTGCAGCAGGTGCTTTAAAGTGGCTGAAGCTGGCAGGTGAAGTGCCGCATCAGGCGCGCTTCTTTCACGAGCTTTAACCCGCGCAAGCTGTCTTTTTCCGCTGCGAGCTGTTCAAAGGCCTCGATCATATAATCGGCGTGCGATTGCGTATAGGTCCGGCGGGGAATCGCCAGCCGCACCAGCTCCATCGCTGCCGGTTTTTCAGAGCCGTCAGGCTGGCGGCCGAACATCAGAGAGCCAATTTCTACCCCACGAATGCCGCCGATCTCGTAGAGCCGGTTTGCCAGAGCTTGCGCGGGGTATTCCAGCGGGTCGATATGCGGCAGCCACGCCTTGGCATCAATAAATACCGCGTGGCCGCCTGCGGGTTTCACCACCGGCACGCCCATCGCGTCGAGCCTGTCAATTATGTATTGGTTGGTGCCAATACGGTAGCGCAGATAGTCGTCGTCGATGATCTCTGTTAGCCCTTGCGCAATGGCTTCAAGGTCTCGCCCGGCAAGCCCACCATAGGTCACAAAGCCTTCGGTCTGGATAAGCAAGACCCGCGCGGCCTCGGCGAGGTCGTCATCATTGAGCGCCAGCCAGCCACCGATATTGGCAAAGGCGTCCTTTTTGGCGCTCATGGTCATACCGTCAGCGACGGTAAAACAGTCACGC
>DFBP01000027.1:3972-5100 GCA_002366685.1 Rhodobacterales bacterium UBA3077
TTGGTGATGGTCAGCATCACACATGGCACGCTATCACCATGCTCAACCAGAAATGCTTCCAGCTTATCAACGTCCATATTGCCCTTAAACGGGTGCAAAGATTGGCTGTCTTTCCCCTCCTCGATCACAAGATCATAGGCGAGTGCGCCGCTGGCCTCTATATTGCCGCGCGTCGTATCAAAATGGGTGTTGGACGGAATATTTCGCCCTTTGCCGCCCATTATCCCAAACAGTATGGCCTCGGCGGCCCGGCCCTGGTGGGTCGGAATGATATGCTTGAACGGCATCAGGTTTTGCACAGCGGCTTCAAAGCGCGTGAAGGATGGCGAGCCGGCGTAGCTTTCGTCGCCACGCATCACAGCGGCCCATTGTTCCGCGCTCATGGCACCGGTACCGCTATCCGTTAGCAGATCAATCAAAACATCACCCGAGGCCAAGCCAAACAGATTGTAATGCGCCGCTTTCAACTTGGCCTCGCGCTCTGCGCGTGTGGTCATGCGGATGGGCTCAACGGATTTAATGCGAAAGGGTTCGATGATGGTTTTCATCAGGGCTTCTCCAATTTTGGATAGGCCCCGAAAACATGTGACAACCGGAAACACAAACGGGGCCAGCGCCGCGGTTGCCGCATATTGCGTGCCGCGCTCAGCGCCCATGAGGTTGCAAAACCAGATAGCCACCTTGCCCCCCAACCGTCAACCCGCCTTGCAATCGGATTTGGTCTGCTGTAGCTGTGGCGGCTCGTTTTTTTATGCAAGGTTTGAAAATGACCAACGGTTCCCACACGCTTGGCATAGATTTTGGCACCTCCAATTCGGCGGTCGGCTATCTGAGCGATGGCAAGCCGCACCTGATCGAGATCGAAAGCGGGAGCCAGACCCTGCCGACATCGATCTTCTTTGATTTCGAAACCCGTGGCACCAGTTTTGGCAGCGTTGCAAACAGGGCGCTGATTGAGGGTGCCTATGGCCGGTTTATGCGGGCGCTTAAAAGCGTGCTTGGCACAGGGCTGATGCATGAAAAGCGGCAGATCATGCAGCAACGTATGGATTTTACCGATATCATCGCCATGTTCTTGCGGGAGATAAAGACCCGGGCCGAAGCGGCGAGCGGGCTCAGGTTTGAATC
>DFBP01000303.1:0-858 GCA_002366685.1 Rhodobacterales bacterium UBA3077
GATAATATTACGCTCTGCGAACGGGGCAGCAGTTTTGGCTATAACACCCTCGTAAATGATTTTCGCAGCCTGCCGATTATGGCCGAAACCGGCTATCCGGTGATATTTGACGCAACCCACTCGGTGCAGCAACCCGGCGGGCGGGGCGGAGCCTCAGGTGGCCAGCGCGAATTTGTCGCTCCTTTGGCGCGGGCAGCGCTTGCGGTAGGGGTTGCGGGTCTGTTCATCGAGGCCCATGATGATCCGGATAATGCACCATCGGACGGCCCGAATATGCTTCCACTGGAAGGGCTTAAGGCACTTTTGGCCCAATGGACTGCGATTGACCGATTAATCAAAGGATAATTCATGCGTGATTTTCAGCAACCGGGGCGCTCGGTCACGATCAGCCAAAACGGCATGTGCGCAACCTCGCACCCGCTGGCCGCAAAGGTGGCCGTGCAAGTACTGGAAGCGGGCGGTAATGCGGTGGATGCAGGTATTGCTGCCGCCATGGTTTTGAATATCTGCGAACCACAAATGACCGGCTTAGGGGGCGATTGTTTTGCGCTCCTTCGGCCCGCGCCGGGCGAGGGGTATATCGGGCTCAATGCCTCGGGGCGAGGGCCCGCTGGGTTATCTGCCGAACGATTGCGCGCGGCGGGTCATGCCGCCATTCCCGATCAAAGCGCCGAGGCTGTTACCATCCCGGGCGCGGTTGACGGCTTTGTGACCCTCTCTGACGACTACGGAAAAATGCCATTGGCGAAAGTGCTGGCCCCGGCGATCCGCTATGCCGAAGAGGGCGTGCCCGTGGCACCTCGTGTTGCGTTTGACTGGAAGCTTGCGGAAGGGCGCTTGCAGGGCCGCGCTCAAGAA
>DFBP01000303.1:897-1807 GCA_002366685.1 Rhodobacterales bacterium UBA3077
CGCAAGCCGAAGTTTTGCGTAAAATCGCAACGCAAGGGCGTGCCGGCTTTTACGAAGGAGAAGTGGCGCAAGATATGGTGGAAACGCTTCAAGCGGTCGGCGGGTGCCACACGCTGGAAGATTTTGCCGCTACCCGTTGTGAATACGTAACCCCGATCCGCACGAACTACAGAGGCCATACCCTCACCGAACTACCACCCAACGGGCACGGGGCTACCGCTCTCTTGATGGCCAACATCCTCGGGCATTTTGATCTCTCGGGCCTTGATCCGCAGGGAAGTGCCCGCGCCCATTTGGAAGCCGAGGCCGCCAAGCTCGCCTATGACGCTCGAGACCGGTTCATTGCCGACCCTAGTGCAATGGCGCGGCTAGACCATTTTCTGAGCGACGAAACCGCCGCACAACTGGCCGCATTGATGGACCCGAAATCGGTTTTGGCCCTTCCAAACACGCGCCTTGAATCCGTACATAAAGAAACGATCTACCTGACCGTGGTCGACAAAGACCAGATGGCGCTGTCTTTGATCTATTCGATATTCCACAGCTTTGGCAGTGGCATCGCTTCAGACAAGTTCGGAATACTGTTTCAAAACCGCGGTGCGGGGTTCACGCTGCAAGAAGGCCATCCAAATGAAGCGGCTGGCGGCAAGCGCCCGATGCACACCATCATCCCGGCAATGTTGGAAAAAGAAGGTGAATACCTGATGCCGTTTGGCGTGATGGGCGGGCAGTACCAGCCCAACGGTCACGCGCGTTTTCTGACAAATATCGTTGATTACGGGCTGGACCCGCAGGCAGCCATCGACGCACCGCGCAGTTTCGCCCATGCCGGAGATCTAGCGCTGGAACGCGGGTATAGCGACAAGGTGCGCGCTGAACTGGCGGCCATGGGTCACAATATTACCAAGCC
>DFBP01000303.1:1891-4684 GCA_002366685.1 Rhodobacterales bacterium UBA3077
GGCGCCCGCCGCCCGAGGTTTCCACAAGCGGGCCCTTTAGCGGGCGCAATGGGTCAGTGAAGGTTGCCGCCAAGGCTATATTGCCCGTCGTGATACTCGCCAAACATTTCGCCGACTTCAGGGTGGCCTACCGGCTCGTCACTATCATCCTGAAGCAGGTTTTGTTCGGACACGTATGCGACATAATAAGACGACTCATTTTCTGCGAACAGGTGGTAAAATGGCTGGTCCCGATCCGGACGAATATCCTCGGGGATGCTTTCGATCCATTCTTCGGAATTGTTGAACTTCGCATCCACGTCAAAAATCACCCCACGGAAAGGGTGCATGCGGTGTTTGACCACCTGCCCGAGAGAAAATTTTGCCATGTGCTGTTTCATGCTTGTTTCCGACCTATTCTTCGCAGCATATATATAGGACTGCAGAGCGGGATGTCCAGAATCCCATGCGCAAAAAGGGGCGGGTTAAATGCTGCTGGCACTGGAAGTTTTGCAGATCATCGCACCGGTGATCATTTTGGCCGGAATCGGCTTTGGCTGGGCGGCGTTTGGCTTTGAATACAAAGTGCAGTTCGTCACGCGGTTGACGATGAATCTTTCCGTTCCCGCATTGATTTTTACCGCACTTATCAAAACCGAGATCGACCCCGATGCGCTCAAGATTACCGCCTTGGCCGCAATGGTGGCTTACATCGGTGTGGCTTTGGTCTCGGCTTTGTTCCTCAAACTCGCCGGAAAGAGTATGCGCACATTTCTGGCACCGCTTGTGTTTGGCAATACCGGCAATTTGGGCCTGCCATTGGCGTTCTTTGCCTTCGGGCAAGTCGGGTTTGACTATGCCGTGGTTGTGTTTGCCGTTATGGCGTTTCTTTCTTTTACGGTTGGAGTTTGGATCGTCTCCGGGTCTGCATCTCCGATGGGGGCCCTTAAACAGCCAATTGTGTGGTCAACGGTGCTCGGGAGCGTGTTTCTCGCCAATGGCTGGAGCCTACCGGACTGGAGCGTAAATACACTTGAACTCCTCGGCCAGATTGCGATTCCCTTGATGCTTATTACTTTGGGGGTGGCAATTACGCGGCTTAAACCGGCCTCGCTTGGGCGGGCTTTTGTTCTGTCGTTTCTAAAACTTGCCATCTGCGTTGCTGTGCCTGTGGTCGTCGGGCTCTGGTTGGGATTGCCAAAAATTGCCTTTGCAGCCCTGGTTGTTCAGGTCGCTACGCCGGTTGCGGTTACTTCCTATATGCTTGCTGAAAAGTATGACGCAGATGCCGACGAAGTCGCGGGTCTGGTTGTGGTCTCTACCTTGCTCTCTGTGCTCGCAATTCCGCTCATTTTGGCCTTTGTTTTGTGAAGGCACTTGATTTTCCCTCGTTTCTGGGGCTTGATGGTTCAAAATAAAGCAAAAAAAATGCAATTTAAATCGAGTCAGGCCCATGCGTAAATTCGCCATCTTTCTGGTGCTTATCCTAGCTTCCTGCGTGCGCGAAAACCAACCGCCCGCGCGGCAAGACGATGCCTGCGCGATCCTTGATCAGCGCCGTGGTTGGATGCGTGACATGCGCAGAACCGAGGCAGTATGGGACGCGCCTATTTCTGTGCAGATGGCCATTATCTGGAAAGAAAGCAGCTTTCGCGCCCGCGCCAAAACCCGCCGCACCTATTTTCTTGGCTCAATACCAAGAGGCCATGTTTCAACCGCTTTCGGCTTCTCGCAAGCGCTTGACGGCACATGGGCAGATTATCAGGCGGCAACGGGGGCCAATCGTGCAAAGCGCTCGGACTACGGGGATTCAACCGATTTTGTCGGCTGGTATATGGCGAAATCCAACCGCGTCAACGGGGTCGCGATGGATGACGCTTACAACCAATACCTTGCTTATCATCAGGGCCAAGCGGGTTATGCGCGCGGGTCTCACCAAAGCCAGGACTGGCTGCTCAACGTTGCGCGTCAGGTTCAGAACCGCGCCGATATGTATGAAAGCCAGCTCCCGCATTGCAGCTAGGCGCTTATCAGGAAGTTAATATGAGCATTTTCCACCTCGCCTACAACGTCACCAATCTTGATGAATCCCGCGCATTTTACGGTGGGCTATTGGGATGTGAGGAGGGGCGTAGCACCGACAGTTGGGTTGATTACAATTTTTTCGGCCATCAGATATCGTTGCATCTCGGTACGCCCTTTAAGACCGAAGCCACAGGCAAAGTGGGGGAGCATAGGGTGCTAATGCCCCATCTGGGCGTTATTCTGGATATGGAACATTGGCGTGCGTTGGCTGACCGTTTGCAGGCCGCCGGAGTGGAGTTTACGATCCCGCCTACGTTACGGTTTGCCGGAGAACCCGGCGAGCAAAGCACCATGTTTTTCAGGGATCCGTCGGGCAACCCGATTGAGGTGAAGGGCTTTAAGGATATGTCTGGCGTATTTGCGTCATAGGTTCGGCTTTAGCCGTGTGAGTGCAAATATTGCAGCGGCGACAACAATTATTGACGGGCCGGCGGGCGTATCTGCTTCCCAACTCATCCATAGCCCACCAAAAACCGACGCACTCCCGATCAGCGATGTTAGCAGGACCATCCGTTCCGGCGAACGGGACAAGGGAGCCGCGGCGGCGGCGGGTAAGATCAGCATCGCAGTTACAAGCAAAATCCCGACCAGCTTCATGGAGAGCGCCACAAACAGGGCGAGTGACAGGGTGAAAACCAGCTTGTCGCGCAAGAGCGAGCCCCCTTCCGCGGCCATCAATTCAGGCGATAGCGTGGCATTCAGGAGGCCGCGCCAAAAAATGGCGAGCGC
>DFBP01000303.1:4778-24483 GCA_002366685.1 Rhodobacterales bacterium UBA3077
GGCAACAGCGCCCCGGCCACGAGGCCGATGGCTAGCGCGGCATGAGAAAAAACTCCGAGCACCGTATCGGCGGCGAACCCACCGTGTCGTGTGGTGAAGGTCACAGCCAGTGCCATTGATGAGGCAATCAGGACAACCCCGACAATCGGCGGCACCGAAAAACTGAGCGCCAGCGCCACGCCGAGCAAGGCGGCATGACCGGTGGCATCCCCAAAATAGGCCATGCGCCGCCAGACAACGAGGCAGCCGAGCGGGGCAGCAATAATGGCAATTAGCAATCCGGCCAAGGCTGCGCGAAGGAGAAACGGATCAATCATGGTCACAATGCTCATGATGGTGGTGCTGGTAGGGAGCCACTCCGGCGCGATTTCCAAACAGCTCATGGTAGCTTGGGTCTTCGGCCACATGTTCGGGAGCGCCCGAGCAGCAAATATGCTGGTTGAGGCAAATAACGCGGTCGGATTGCGCCATCACGACGTGGAGGTCATGGCTGACCATAAACACGGCAACACCGGTTTCCGCGCGAATTTCAGCCAAAAGCGAATAGAACCTGCCTTCGCCGGGTTGGTCCAACCCTTGCGTCGGTTCGTCAAGGATTAGGAGATCAGGTGCCCGCATCAAGGCGCGCGCGAGTAACACGCGCTGGGTTTCTCCTCCTGAAAGATCGGCCATCTGCTTGGTTTGCAGATCAGCCGCCCCGCAACGCGCCAGCATTTTGGTCCGCGCCGCTTTGTTCCGCTCACCCGAGAGCGCAATAAAACGGTCAACCGGCATGGGGATGAGTTGCTCAAGCGGCAGTTTTTGGGGGGTGTATCCGATTTTTAGACCCTTGCGCCGGATTAGTTGACCACCGCTCAAAGATTGGGTTCCGATAATTGCCCGAATTAGGGTGGTTTTGCCTGCGCCATTCGGCCCGATCAGCGTTACAGCTTCACCGGGCAGAATGCTAAAACTGACTGAATCAAGCAGCACCCGATTTCCGCGCCGCACCGATAGGTTTTCAGCGCGGATGAGGGGCTCATTCAGGTTGGGGTTTGAGGGCATCAGGTAGCCTTGGTTCAGGAAACCTCAAATTATAGCAGTGCTCGGACGAGCGCAACCCGAGCCTTGCGCCTAGCGAAATTGGCTGTGGTAATCCGAGTTCGGCTCCATCTCGACAGCAGAGGCCATTTTGTTGGTCATGTTGAAGAAGCTGGCAACGGCGGCAACATCCCATATCTCGTTTTCGCTGAGGCCGCCGTCACGCAAGGCCTGCCTGTCAGCTTCTTCCATTGCTGCGGAATTCACCGTCATTTTCACAGCAAAATCCAGCATCGCCCGTTCGCGTGGAGAAAGGTCAGCCACGCGATAATTCATCACCAGTGCCTCTCCCAATTCGGGTCTGCCCGAGAGCTCGCGCACAGCGGCACCATGGGCTGTGAGGCAATAAAAACAACGGTTTTCGGCTGAAACCGCCACTGCAATCATCTCGCGCTCCAGTTTGGAAAGCCCGCTTTCGCCCAGCATCAGGTCATTATACATGGCTGAAAATGCGTTCAGTTTGTCGATGTTGTGGCTATAGGCCAGCAACACGTTTGGCACGAGCCCCAGTTTTTCTTCGCAGATCGCAAAGAACTTGGCAGTGTTTTCAGGGAGTGGTTCAGCTTGGGGCAAGTCAAGCGCGATGGGAAGAGTCATTATTATTCCTTTATCCGATAGTGATATTTTCCGGTCTCGACCATTCCAAGTTGGCGGTAGAGTCCGCAGGCGGCGGTGTTGGCTGTCACAGCCAGAAGCGTAAAAGTTTTAGCTCCGTTTTCTTTGGCCCAAGCGGCAGCGGCGGCGGTCATGGCCAGCCCCAGGCCTTGGCGTCGAAATTCCGGCAGGACTTCCAGTGCATGTAGCATAGCAATATTGCCATCCATTGCCACAAATGCGGAGCCCGCCGGTGTATCATTGGCCCGCCCAAGGAAGTAGCAATTGGGCCCCTCAACCCGTGCCATCACCGCCAAGCGGCCTTTATTGATACCCCCGTGCGCCCAGATTTCTTTCATAATCTCAAGAGGCGCATCGGTCCTTATGGCGACAAAACCCTTGGGGTCGTGTTGGGCGAGTGTATCCGTGGAGGAAGCAAACAGGGTTACCGGGTCTTTTATCCGGTAGCCGCGCGCGTCGAGCATAGCATCAAGGGCTTGATCCTGAGAGCGGATCATAAAAAGGCGCGGCTGATCCATGGCGCGCATCGCACTTTCGGCGGCCCCGATTTCAGCGGCACTGGCAGGGCCAATGGAACTTGCCGCCGAAACCCGTTGCCCGCCAGCGTGCCCCAATCGTAACAAAAACGGCCCGCTCTCAAAGGTGCGGACGGCGGGCCATGTTTTGTCAACAACGTGCAGGATTTCGGATTCAGATGGCATATGCCAATTCATATTACACAGCGCTCCAGCAACGGATTTTGGTTGAGAATACGTTCATACCCGAGCGGGGAAAGATCAAGGCTTTTATAGGCCCCAAGCGCAACAAGTTCGGCAATTCCGCGCCCAATGGCGGGGGATTGCTGAAGGCCGTGGCCAGAGAAACCGTTGGCAAATATGAAATTGCTGATCTCTGGGTGGCTGCCCGTCACCGCATTTTGATCAAGTGTATTATAGGCATAATGCCCTGCCCAGAAACGCTGCACTTTGATTGCCTCAAAATTTGGAGAGCGCGCCGCAAGGGCGGGCCAGATGATGTCCTCGAATTCGGCATGGCGTGGCTCAAAGTCATTGTGGTCAACAGCGGGGTCATTCGCCGGGCTGCATCCACACAAGAAATGCCGACCTTCGGGGCGGGCCCAAACCCCGCTCGGGTCGATCATCAAGGGCAGATCGCTCGCAAGCGGATCGGCGCAATCGAAGGTGAAGTTTGTGCGTTTTCGAGGCTCGACGGGCAGATCGATACCTGCCATTTTGGCCATGCCAGCTGCTCGCGGCCCCGCAGCGTTGATTAGGCTACCACAGGCAATTTCTTCGCCCGTTGCCAAAACTACAGCTTGAATTTTGCCGTGTGAAACTCGCAGACTAGTAATTTCGCCGCTTATCCGTCTGGCCGTAGAATTTGACTGATAGCCGTTCATCAGCCCAACTGAGTCAAACCAGCCCTCTCCCGATAGCCCGAGGCTAGCCAGCTTCAGGTCATCCACATTGAGGTGCGGAAATCGGGCCGCTAGAGCCTCCGGTTCCAGCAAGCTCACATCAGCGCCCTCGGCTTGTTGCAGGGCATGATTGTCACGCAGTGTCTGGGAACCCTCGGCAGTGTTTGCGAGGTATAAATACCCTTGCTCACGCAGGTTTAAATCCATACCCCAGCGCGCCTTTGCTCCGCGAATGAAATCCACTCCGAACTGGCTGATCGCCACATTAATCGTGTTGGAAAACTGCTGCCGAATGCCGCTTGCAGAAAGCGCGGTAGAACTAAGCTCGAATGTAGGGTCGCGTTCCACAACGATCACGGAAAGCGCGGGCGCCAGTTGCCCAAGGTTCCATGCGATGGCGCTGCCGATGACAGCGCCACCACAGATTACAACATCAGCCTTCTTCATCGGCTGGATGCGGGTAGTTGCTGAACCAGCCACCCACCACGCGGGCAACCCGCTCATTTGGATCATTGCGTTCGGTTTCGGCCAGAATTTTGCTGGCGTAACCATCGGCACTGTCTTTGGGGCGGTAGCCGATATGCCCCGCGCGGGCGTTGCTCACCGCCTGTTGCGCGTTGTCAGACGTTCCGTAGATCACCGAATAGGCCACCCGCGGGGCAGTCATGGCGGCTTCGGTCAGGCGCACGCAGTCGTCAAAGCTGAGCCAGCTCCAGAGCATCCGGCGGTCGGCAGGCTCGGGGAAGCAGGAACAAATCCGCAGGTTAACGCTCTCGACCCCCCATTTATCCCAGTATAGGCTCCCAAGATCTTCGATAAAGCACTTGGTCATGCCATAGAAGGTGTCGGGCCGGTGGCGGCCTTCGGTATCGGGCACGGTATCAACCTCAGCCATACCAACAGCGTGGATCGAGCTGGCATAAACCACCCGCTTGGCCCCGTGAAGCCGCGCGCCTTCATACATATGATAGGCGGCGGGGAGGGTGTCTGTCATGATCTCGTCAAAGCTTTGCTCGCGCGGAACGCCGGCAAAGTGCAGGATGATATCCACATCTCTAGTAAGCTCGATGGCCGCTTCACGATCGGACAGGTCCATCACGATCAGTTCCTCGCCTTCACCGGCTTCCCCCATTTCAACACGGTCAACGAGCCGCATATAGGTGGTCAGGTGTTTAAGATTATTGCGAAGATGCGTGCCAAGGGAGCCAGCAGCGCCGGTGATCAGGATGCGGTTGAATTCTGGCATGTTAACCTCTTATCTGGGAAAGGGTGGCTTTGGGGGTTATGTTTTCGGGGTCGACGATCAGTTCAAGCAACCCACCGGTGGTGGATTGTGCCGCGCGTGTGAAAGCGGCGGCGAAATCAGCGGTTTCTGTGACCTTTTCGGCGTGGAAGCCATAGGCTTTGGCGATTGCCACAAAATCGGGGTTTTCGATATCCGTGAAACTGGTGCGGTTCGGATAGTCGCGCTCTTGGTGCATTTTGATGGTGCCATAGGTGCCGTTATTCACCACAATCACCACGGGCTGCGCGCCTTCTTGCATGGCGGTGCCAAGTTCCTGCATGTTCATCTGGAAATCACCATCGCCAGCAATGCAGACCACCAGTCGCTCAGGGTGTTCGGTTTTGGCGGCGATGGCGGCGGGCAGACCATAGCCCATGGCGCCGGATTGTGGTGCGAGCAGGCGGGCTTCAGGGCCGTATTCAAAATATTTATTGTGCCAGATCGCGAAATTTCCGGCACCGTTGGTAAGGATAGCATCCTCGGGTAACGCCTGTTGCAAATGGGTGACCACCGCGCCCATATCGACGCTGTTTTCACGGCGCGGCAGGGCCATGCTGGCTTCATAGGCGGCACGCTGCTCAGCGGCCCAATCTCGCCAAGGGCCCCGCAGGTTTAGCTGCGCCAGCACAGAGGTAAGCGCGTTTGGACCCGCATGGATTGGCACATCGGGTTGGTAGATTTTCCCAAGCTCAAGGTCACTGGCATGGCTGTGAAGGAGCGATTTACCGATACGCGGCACAGGAAAAATCTCGTAGCCGTCGGTGGTATTTTCCCCGAACCGGATATTGAGGGCGAAGACCAGATCAGCATTTTCAATGGCCGATTTGAGGGCGGGTGTTTTCCCCAAGCCCGCATCGCCTATATAACTCGGGGAGTGGTTGTCGAGGATATCTTGAAAGCGAAAAGCGCTGGCAACCGGCAAATGGTTGTTTTCGACAAAACTTTGCAGGTCGCTGCGCCCCTTTGGGCTCCAGCCGCTACCACCAATCAAAAGCAAAGGGCGCTCGGCGCGCGAGAACGCTTTTTGCAGATCGTAGATCGCGTCTGGCGTGGGCGCGGCTTCAGGGATGCGCACTTTGGGAGCGGCGGTCGCCTCTGCCATACTGCGAAGCATATCTTCAGGTAAGGCGATTACGACCGGCCCGGGCCGACCGGATTGCGCTACGGCAAACGCGCGCGCCACGGTTTCCGGAATACGGGCCGCTTCATCAATTTCGGTGACCCATTTGGCAATCGGGCCGTAAAAAGCGCGGTAATCAACTTCCTGAAAGGCCTCACGCCCGCGCATATCACGCCCGACCTGACCGATAAACAGGATCATGGGGTTGGAGCCTTGCATGGCGGTGTGCACCCCGATGCTGGCATTGGTCGCCCCCGGCCCACGGGTGACAAAGCATATCCCCGGTTCTCCGGTGAGCTGCCCCTGTGCACAAGCCATAAAGGCCGCACCACCTTCGTTCCGGTTCCCGATCAACCGGATTTCAGGATGATCCACGAATGCGTCAAGCACCGCAAGATAGCTTTCGCCTGGTACGCCAAAAATCGTTTTTACACCCTGTTTGGATAGGCAATCCGCAAGAATCTGGCCGCCAGTTCGCATGGAATTCTCCCTTTACGCGTGGGCTTACACGACCACAAAAAAGGACGGGGGGAAAGCAAAATTATTTTCTGGTTCAATCTGTTGAACAGCGCATCGAAATGTGGGGCACGGGGCAGCCTAAACCAACATTCTGCCAATGCTCATGTGCCGTTTGCGCGCAAATCCCGAAACCCGGGATACAGAAAAACCGGCGGATCCAAGAGCGCGGCGCACATGACCGGCGGCCGTGTAGGTGGCAAATGTGCCATTGGTTATGGTGTGCTGCCCGACAGCCGTCATCAAGGCCTCACCCCACATTTCGGGGTTTTTGCTGGGGCTGAAGCCGTCAAGAAACCACGCATCGGCTTTGCCTTGCCACGCTGGCAGGGTTTTGCGCGCGTCGCCAATAACGATCTCCAACCTTACCCCCGGTAAGGTCATTTTGCCGGAGGGTGAAAGGTTCCTGTGTAAAAGTTTCGCCAAGGGTTCAAGTTTCGGCCATTGCCGACTGGCACGTATCATGTCCGATTCAGAAAGCGGATAGGCCTCAAAGCTGGTGAAATTGAGTGTGCCAGGCGTGCCGCTGGCATTCCAGGCCAGCCAAGTAGCGAGAAAGTTTAGGCCGGTGCCAAAACCGAGTTCGGCAATGTGGAACCCGTCACAAAACCGGTCGGGCAGGCTGTTCCCTGCCAAAAACACATGGCGTGTTTCAGCCAAGCCGCCACTCACCGAGAAATAGGGGTCGTCGAACCGGGTAGAAACCGGTGTGCCGTCTTCTTGCCAGTCTAGGCTTGCAATTTTTTTGGCTTTCGGGTCCATACACTCTAAATGCAAGCGGGTAAGGAAAAGCGCAATGGCGAATATCACCATCATTGGAGCCGGAGTTTACGGGCTTACCTGCGCGCTGGCTTTGCTAGAGGCCGGGCACCGCATTCGGGTTCTTGAAAAGGGCAAGGTTGGGCGCGGTGCCAGTGGCGGGTTGGTGGGCGCGCTATCGCCCCATGTGCCGGAGGACTGGAATGTTCGCAAACAATTCCAGTTGGAGGCGCTAGTGGATGCTGAAGAGCATTGGGCAAGCGTTGAGGCGCTCTCGGGAATGCGAACCGGTTATGGGCGTGTCGGGCGCTACATTCCGTTGGATGACCTCTATGAGGCCGAAAAAGCGCAAAACCGGACCGAGGGCGCCAAGCGGCTGTGGCCGGATAGTTTTAAGTGGGAACTCCTTGATGCCGCGCCGGGAATTGCGCCGAAGGCCGCGCCTTACGGGGTGGTCTACGAAACCCTTTCAGCAAGGATAAGCCCGCGGCTGGCGTGTCGGGCGTTGGCGGCTGCGGTGCTTAAATCGGGGGGTGAAATTGTTGAAGACTATCCGGTGATAAAACCTAAAGGGCTATCGGTGATTGCGGCCGGTGTGGGCAGTGGCCCGTTACTGGCCCCCTATATCGGAGAAGATAAAATTCGCGGGGTCAAAGGGCAGGCTGCATTGTTAGATGGCGGTTTACCTGCGGGTAGCCCGGTCATTTATGGAAACGGGGTTTACATTATTCCGCATGGCGACGGCACGGTCGCGGTTGGCGCAACAAGCGAAAACAAGTGGCAGAATGCTGAAAGCACTGATAGCCGTCTGGGCGTTGTTTTGGAAAAAGCCCAATCCATTGTTCCTGCGCTTGGCACGGCGAAGTTACTGGAACGCCACGCTGGCCTGCGCCCACGCGCCCCTAAACCGGAAGCGATGCTGGGGCAGCTGGATGAAACGACTTTTGTGGCGACAGGTGGGTTCAAAACCGGCTTTTCTAACGCCCACAAAATTGCCGCCGCTCTTGAACGACTGATCGCCGGTGAGAACCCCGACATCCCCAAAGACCTATCCCCTCAGCATCACCTAACAAAACGCAAAAAGCAGCCCATGCCTTGGCAACTGCCTTAAAAGGAAAAGTCTCCACAGCCGTGGATTGCCTGTATTCAAAATGGCTGGCTTTTTTTTGGTATTCCCGTAGATTGCTACAAAACAATTTTACAGGGGCGTAACGTGATCAAGAAAATTGAAGCGCTTATTTCGGCGCGTGGATTCAGTAATTTTATCCTTGCCGTCATTCTGTTGAATGCCGTTGTTCTGGGGCTCCAAACATCGCGCGAACTTATGGATCGTGCCGGCTCCTTGCTGGACCTGATAGACAATATTTGCCTCGCTATTTTCACGGTCGAGATTCTTTTGAAGCTGGCCGTTCATCGCCACCGGTTCTTTTTGAGTGGCTGGAACAATTTTGATTTTATCATTGTCGGGATAGCGCTGGCCCCTAGTGCCGGCGGGCTTTCGGTGTTGCGTGCAATGCGGATTATGCGCGTGCTGCGTGTGATCTCGGTGGCACCGAGTTTGCGCCGTGTGGTTGAAGGTTTTATCTCAGCCCTCCCCGGTATGATGTCCGTCTTTGTGCTGATGGCGCTCATATTTTATATCTTCGGCGTTATGGCCACCAAGCTGTTTTCAGACACCTTTCCGGTCTGGTTTGGCACTCTTGGCGAGAGCCTGTATTCGCTATTTCAGATCATGACGCTTGAGAGCTGGTCGATGGGGATCGTGCGGCCGGTGATGGATGTCCACCCCTATGCGTGGGCCTTTTTTGTGCCGTTTATTATGGTTACCACGTTTGCGGTGGTGAACCTTGTTGTCGGACTGATCGTAACGTCGATGGAGGGCGAAAATGATGAGGCGGACCACGCCGCAACCGATGACTATCGGGAAGAGGTTATGGCCAAGCTGGATGCGCTCACCGCAAAAGTGGATGCGATGAGCAAAGGGAAAGCTTAGCGCTTCAATAGCCGAAAGATTTCGGACGCACCATAACCGGCGACCAGAGCCACCAGTAGCGAGAGCAGCCCGTAAATCAAAGCTTGTTCATGCGCCAGATTGTAGAGCCAGCGCTCCAGCCCTTCTTTTCGCACCGCAATGGCGACCGAAGAATCGGAAACGATATTACGGTCACGGATCAGATAAATCCGTGCAGTGTAGTCGCCTTCAACCAGATTGGCCGGTAGCTGTATACTGGCGTTAAACAGGGTTTCCGAGGTCAGGCTAATGATCCCTTCACGCTCGGAATAAAGGCCTTCGTCCACACGAATACGCGTGATGGCTTCGGCAAAGCTGGCTACGTCAGCATTTGGTTCGTCATGCTCTTGCGGGCGTATTGCGTGGTCCAACCCGATCGCATATTTATGCTGGTCTTCCACGTTGAGGATTTCATCGAGCGGCCCGGTTGTGGCGACGGTAAAAAAGCTTGGCGCAGCATCTATCTCGACTGATTCTGTATTGATCCAGATGCCGAGCGCTTTGTCTTTTTTGCGAACGGTTGTGTGTTCTAGCGGGCCTTCGACCACAATAGCAACATCTAGCGGGGCAATGTCTTCCGCCAGGGGTGTGTCACGCTTGACCGCACCAAACACAAAAATCTCCGAACCCGAATAATTGGCGGTAATCGCCACTCGGTTTTGGCTGAGATCAACCACAACGGTTTCTTCGGCCGCAAGGGGGGCAGCCACAAGGGCGAGGGCGAGGGAAAGTTTACGGATCATCTTAGTGCCCTCCTGTGCCGATAGAGAACAATTCGGACGGCATCAGTAGCAAGTCCGCCGCGAGCTTGCCGCACATGGCCAAAACCATAATCGCCAGCAAAATACGGAGCTGCTCGGCCTTGAGCTTAACCCCGATCCGCGCGCCGATTTGGGCACCAATCACGCCACCGATCAACAATAGTAGTGCCAACACAGCATCAACCGTGAAGTTCTGCGTTGCGTGTGAGAGTGTCGTGTAGGCGGTCACAAAAATGATCTGGAAAAGGGAGGTCCCGACCACCACTTTTGTGGGCATGCCGAGCAGATAGATCATGGCAGGCACCATGATAAAGCCGCCGCCAACGCCCATGATGGCCGCCAGAATACCCACAACCAATCCAACCAGAATCGGAGGAATTACACTGATATAGAGGCCGGAAGTGCGAAAACGCATCTTAAATGGCAAGCCGTGAATCCAGTTGTGTTTCTTCTTACGCGGGACAACGCCCGGTTTTTTGGACTTGCGGATCGCGTTGAGGCTTTCCACGAACATCAACGAGCCAATCATGCCAAGGAACACAACGTATGACAGTGTCACCAACAGTTCGACTTGACCAATACTTTTGAGGTATTTGAATATCCAAACCCCGACCGTTGCGCCAATGAGGCCACCGATCAGCAGGATGAACCCCATCTTGATATCTACTGTTTTACGCTTGAAATGCGCCAATACGCCAGAGAAGGACGAGGCCACAATCTGGTTGGCCTCTGTCGCCACTGCCACGGCTGGCGGAATGCCAATCATAAACAGAAGCGGGGTCATCAAAAATCCGCCACCAACACCGAACATGCCAGAAAGCACGCCAACCATGCCACCAAGGCCAAGTAACAGGAAAATATTCACCGAAACTTCGGCGATAGGAAGATAGATTTGCATGGTTGATTCCACCTGAATGTGAGGCGTTCGGTTTACAATATAAAATTTGAATATATCAGCCCAATTCGCTGCGACAAATCGGAACAGTAAGGGCTAAATCGATGTTATATAGCCTTGCAGGATTCGCGCAAGCTTGGCAGCCCCGATCGGGGCCATATCTTTAGTGTGCTGGTGCGAAATATGCTCGTTTCCGAGCCCTGCTGCCATATTGGTGATCGCAGAAATAGCGGCGGTGCGCAAACCCAAAAAGCGGGACAGAATCACTTCAGGCACGGTTGACATGCCCACGGCATCGGTTCCCAATATCTTGAGAGCGTTGATTTCTGCCGGGGTTTCGAAGCTCGGGCCGGAGTACCACGAATAAACGCCGGATTTTAACTCAATACTGTCTGCGGCGGCCGCCTTTGCCAAAGCCGCACGTATTTCCGGATCATAGGCGTTGGTCATGTTGACAAATCGGGCATCGGTGGCTTCCCCGATAAGCGGATTGAGGCCGGAAAAATTGATGTGATCGGAAATCAGCATCAAATCCCCCGGTGGGATATCCGACCGGAAGGAACCAGCAGCATTGGTGAGGATCACCTGATCCGCTCCCAGCGCCTTGAGGAGTTCGAGCGGCAGGCGCATTGCGTCGGAAGCACCGCGTTCATAGTAATGCGCCCGACCACCAAAAACGGCAACCCGCTGGCCCCAAAGGTTGCCGATGACGAGCTTGGCTGAATGGCCAGAAACAGCGCTCACCGGAAAGCCGGGCAGATCGGTATAGTCAAACGCCTCGCCTTCGACCCTATCCGCTATGTCGCCTAGCCCTGATCCCAGGATCAGGCCAAGCTTTACAGGCTCTTTTCCGGCGCGGGCTTGCACCAGCGCCAAAAGGTTATCGCTCTTTGACATAGGGTTCGCCACCAGCCTTTGGCGGGATGGCCTTGCCAACGAAGCCGGCCAGAATAACCACGGTCAGGATATAGGGGAGCGCTTGCATGAACTGCCCCGGCAATACCATAAAGCCCAGATCAAGGGTTTGATATTTGCTGCCAACCGCTTCCAGCATCCCGAAGAGCAGCGTAGCCCACATGGCCGGTATTGGTTTCCATTTGGCAAAAATCAGCGCCGCGAGGGCGATAAACCCGCGACCGGAGGTCATGTCTTTGCCAAAGCCGGCAGCCGCCGTGCCAAGGCTGAGGTAGGCCCCCGCAAGGCCGCAGAGAATGCCGGTGATGATAAGCGCCGAATAGCGCAGCTTCACGACCGAAATACCTGCGGTATCAACCGCTCCGGGGTTTTCGCCCACGGCACGCATCCGCAATCCAAACCGGGTGCGGTAGAGAATCAACCAAGTGAGCGCGACAATAACAAAACTGAGATAGACGATGATATTGTGGCCGGAAATCAGGTCATGATAAACCGGACCCAACACGGGTACGTCTTGCAGGCTTTTGGCAAAGGGAAGGATGATCGGCTCAAAGCGCTGGCCTTCATGAAGCTGCGGGGTTTGCCCGCCCATCTTGAACCAGTATTGCCCGATCAAAACAGTGATACCGGCAGCGAAAAAGTTGATCGCTACGCCGGAGATAAGCTGGTTTCCGCGAAGCGTGATCGACGCAAAGGCGTGAATCATCGCCATGATTATCGAGGCAATAATCGCAGCCAGCAAGCCAACCCAAACCGCGGCCCCCCCCATGTTCCAACCGCCATCATCGACCGACATGCCTGCCAGCGCCGAAAACGCGCCTGCCGCAAAAGCCGCAACCAGCATTTTGCCTTCCAGCCCGATATCAAAGATACCGGCGCGTTCGGAATAAAGCCCCGCAAGGCAAGCCAGCAGAAGCGGCGTAGCAAACCGAATGGCGGAATCACTGAGCTGAAGCAGGTCATTTGTAAGGAAATCCATCATTACGCCTGCCCTCGCTTGCCAGTGTTCAGGAATATCTTCTCAAGCGGAATGCGCACCATGTTCTCCAGTGAGCCGGTAAACATGATAATCAAGGCCTGAATAACGGTGATCATCTGTGCCGGAATGCCAAGGGCAAATTGAAGTTCGGCGCCCCCTTGGGTGAGAATGCCAAACAAAAAGGCTGCCAGAAGCACGCCAACAGGGTGTGAGCGGCCCATAAGCGCCACTGCGATGCCAATGAAGCCCGCGCCTTCTACGGCACCGAGCACAAGCCGTTCTGCCTCACCCTGCACGGTGTTGACCGCCATCATACCCGAAAGCGCACCGGAGATCAGCATCGCGACCATGGTGATTTTCATAGGGGAGATACCGGCATAAACCGCCGCTCTTTCGGAATGCCCGAAAGCGCGCATCTCGTAGCCCAGCCTGGTTTTCCAGATCAGGATCCAGACCAGCAATGCGGCGATGAGAGCCAGGAAAAAGCTGATATTGACGGGCGCGAACCGGTCAAATTCAATTCCGACCACGCCGAGAATGTCGTGCAGGGTTGGCAGTGCCGCCCCATCGGGAAACTTCGGACTTTCAGGCAAAGAGCCCTCTGCCTGCAACGGTCCGACCAGCAAATAGCCAACCACCGCAGTGGCGATCAGGTTAAACATAATCGTGGTAATCACGATGTGGCTGCCGCGTTTGGCTTGCAAATAGGCCGGAATGGCCGCCCATGCGGCTCCAAAAGCCATAGCGGCAACCGTGCCTGCAACCAGAGCGACCGTCCAGTGTGGCCAGTCAACCGATAGCATAATGAGGGTGACACCAACCCCGGCAATACCCGCTTGGCCTTCGCCACCGATATTGAACAGGCGCGCATGGAACGCAACCGCAACCGCCAAGCCGGTAAAGATAAAGTTGGTGGTGAAATAGAGCGTATGGCCAATGCCAAAGGGGTTAAATGCCCCTTGAATCATTACACGGACAACCTCGATCGGGTTCTGTCCGATAGACATAACAACCAGCCCCGATACAGCGAAAGCTAGAAATAGGGTGAGTAAAGGGATCAGCCCGAGATCAACCCATTTAGGTAGGTTCTTGTTCATGATTGCGCCTCCGGGTCTACGCCGGCCATCAGCAAGCCAAGCTCACCTTCGTTTGTGTCTTCCGGCATGCGTTCGCCCTGAATAACCCCGTCAAACATCACCAGTATCCGGTCAGACAATGCCTGAATTTCGTCAAGCTCAACCGAGACCAGCAAGATTGCCTTGCCCGCGTCGCGCAAGTTCACGATTTGTTGGTGAATGAATTCGATGGCGCCAATATCTACGCCGCGCGTTGGCTGGCCGATGAGCAGCACATCGGGGTTACGCTCGATCTCGCGCGCCAGCACAATTTTTTGCTGATTGCCGCCGGAAAAATGATGCGCAACGAGCGTCGGAATAACGGGGCGGATATCGAAGCGCTCCATTTTACCGCGCGCGTCTTCCAACATGTACTTTTGGTTGGCTAACCCGAATTTGCCGCTGTATTCGGGCTCATTATGGTAACCAAAAGCGGTGTTTTCCCATGTCATAAACGGCATAACCAAGCCGCGCTGGTGCCGGTCTTCGGGCACGTGGCTAATGCCACGATGACGGCGGAGCTGCGCGTTTGCGTGTTTCGAAACATCAATAGACTCGCCGTGCATCAGCACTTCACCACTGGTGGCGGCGCCAATACCCGAGATCACTTCCAGCAGTTCGGATTGGCCGTTGCCCGCCACACCGGCAATGCCCAAAATCTCGCCACGCTTCAGTTCAAGCGACACATGTTTCAGTTTTTTGACCCCATGGATATCGGTAACGCTCAGATCGCGCACCTCCATCACAGTTTCCCCAACCACGGCTGGTTTTTTATCTACCTCAAGCAGCACCCGCCGCCCAACCATAGCTTCAGCCAAGTCTTCCGGAGAGGTGGTCGCGGTCGCAATGGTTTTGGTCATCTCACCGCGGCGCATCACCGAAACAGAATCGGTTACGTCCATGATTTCGCGCAGTTTATGCGTGATGATCACAATTGTTTTGCCTTGTTCCTTCAAATTCCGCAGAATGCGGAACAGGTGGTCGGCTTCGTCTGGTGTTAACACACCGGTCGGCTCATCGAGAATCAGAATCTCGGCCTGCCGATACAGGGCTTTCAAAATCTCGACCCGTTGCTGGAAGCCAACCGAGATATCCTCGATCACCGCATCCGGGTTTACATCCAGTTCGTATTCGTCCGCCAGTTCTTTCAGTTCTTTGCGCGCGCGGCGGCGGCTGGAACCCAGCGTGGCACCATCTTCGGCACCCAGAATTACATTTTCGAGTACGGTAAAGTTCTCGACCAGCATAAAGTGCTGGTGGACCATGCCGATACCTGCCGCTATCGCGTCATGGCTATCGCTGATCACGGTTGGCGCACCGTCAATTTTCACTGACCCCTTATCGGCTTTATAAAAACCGTAGAGGATAGACATGAGGGTGGATTTGCCTGCGCCATTTTCGCCCACAATCCCGTGGATCGCGCCTTTGGCCACCGTCATGGAAATATCTTTGTTGGCCTGCACAGGGCCAAACGCCTTGCTTATGCCGATGAGTTCAATAGCAGGGGCGACTGCATCAAGCCGCCCCGCATTTTCTGTCACTTCCGACATTCCGCCGCCTTACTCTACTGGGCAGGTATTGTCAGTTCTGTAGTCATGCACCAAAATATCGCCAGCGATAATCGCTACGCGAGCCGCTTCGACGGCGGCGCGCATCTCGTCGGTGATCAACGCTTCGTTGTGTTCATCCAACGCCCAGCCAACACCATCTTCGGCAAGACCCATAACCTGAATGCCGGCGGTAAACTCGCCGTTATTCACGTCATTGAAGGCGTTAAACACGGCTTCGTCAACGCGTTTCACCATTGAGGTGAGCATGTTACCGGGGTGCATGTAGTTCTGGTTTGCGTCAACGCCGATGGCGAAGATGCCAGCATCCGTTGCGGCCTGAAGCACACCGCGGCCTGTCCCGCCGGCTGCTGCAAACACAACGTCAGAGCCGCTTTCGATTTGTGACATGGTCAGCTCGCCGCCCTTCACCGGGTTGTTCCACGCGGAACCGTCGGTGCCGGTCATCGTGGCCAAAACGGTGATATCAGGGTTTGTGGCTTTCGCGCCTTGGGCATAACCGCATTCAAATGCGCTGATGAGAGGAATATCCATCCCGCCAACAAAGCTGATGGTGCCGGATTTCGATGCCATAGCCGCGAGAACGCCAACAAGGTAAGAACCTTCCTGCTCCGCAAACACAACCGAACGTACGTTTGGCGCGTCAACAACCATGTCAATAATTACAAAGCTGGTATCCGGAAAGTCAGGCGCTACTGTCGCCATGGCCGTAGCGTTCGAGAAGCCTGCAACCACAACCGGGTTGTTACCTGCTTGTGCGAAGCGGCGGAGCGCCTGCTCACGCTGAGCATCTGACTGGAGTTCGAACTCACGGTATTCAATGCCGGTTTCCTCGCGGAAGCGCTCTGCGCCAGTATAGGACATTTCGTTAAACGATTTGTCGAACTTGCCGCCAAGGTCAAAGATCAGGGCCGGATTGGCCTGAGCGTTTGCAAATGTTGCCGCGCCAACGAGGGCGGTAGTGGCGATTAAGGTTTTGAGCAGCTTCATTTATGTCTCCCATGCTACAAAAATCGATCTCTGGCCCGGGCGGGTAGAATCCCGCAAAGCCGGATCGAAAATACAATGACCAAGTAAAGCGGCTATCGGGGGGGAGGGTCAATGGTTATTTTACCATTTGTCGCAACGAAGGAACAGTCGTTTGCAACTCGCTTTGCTAAATGAACTAGTGCACGTGTTTCAAGATTAATGCTGTAAGAGCCGGACCGCTGTTTTGCTTGAAGTAATCAACACGTTTCGCCACTTCGATGAAGCCGGATTTGAGGTAGAGCGCAATGGCGGATTCGTTGTTTTCGGCGACCTCAAGAAAAACATCTTTGGCGCCACGGGTGCCTGCTGCACAGAGGAAATCTTCTATCAAGCGGCGGCCATGGCCCATATTTTGCGCATCTGGACGCACAGCTATGGTCAGTAACTCGGCTTCAGGCCCGGCGATTCGACCCAGTGCAAAGCCGTTGCTGTGGCTAATCAGGAAGATGCCGGGGCTGTCCAACAGGCTGGCGAACTCGTCCGCCCGCCATGGCCGCGGCACAGTAAAACAAAGCGCGTGAAGGTCCGCAAGCTCCCCGGGGTGCACGGGCTAAACAGCGACGGCGCGCACTTCCACGACTTCCGGGATGAAATGCTTGAGCAGGTTTTCGATCCCGCTTTTCAAGGTCATGGTAGACGAGGGGCACCCCGCGCAGGCCCCCTGCATGTGCAGGTAGACAACGCCACGATCAAACCCGTGAAAGGTAATATCTCCGCCATCCTGCGCGACCGCAGGCCGAACCCGCGTATCAAGCAATTCTTTGATTTGTTTGACTAGTCCAGAGTCAGGGCCGTCGTGCTCGGCGTGGCCAACGGCCCCGCTTTCATCGTCCATAACGGGTTCGCCGGACTGGTAATGCTCCATAATCGCGCCCAATATGGCCGGTTTGATGTGAGCCCAGTCAACCGCGTCCGTTTTGGTCACGGTCACAAAATCGGGGCCAAAAAACACACCCGCTACCCCTTCAACACCGAAAAGGCGTGTCGCCATAGGCGAGGAGGCGGCGCTTTTCGCTGTCGGGAAGTCGGCGGTGCCGACCGGAATTACGCTTTTTCCTGGCAGGAATTTAAGCGTGGCCGGATTGGGCGTAGATTCGGTCTGGATAAACATAAGAAGCCTCTCTGAAGTTTGCTTTTATATGGTGGACCTGACCAAAAAAGTCAAGAAAGTGGACGCGAAGCGAGCCGGACAAATTGACCCGTGTCAAAGCCACTACCCGCGCAGTGCAGTAAAAGAACGCAGGTTTGCGTGAAAGGGGGAAGTAAGAATACAAGGGCCGCCCCCGATGCGCCAAAGCCTACGGCAAAAACTATGTCGTCGGCTTTGCGAAACTGGCAGCTGAAGGGGGTTAGCTAACCCCTGCGATCGCCTCTTTGGTCATGGTGCCAGGCACAACGGTTATGGGCACTCTTATCTCGTTTACACCGCGCGTTACAAGCTGGGTCACGAGCGGGCCGGGGCCAGTGCCGGTAGTGCCGGCACCCAGAATCAGAATGGCGACTTCTTGGTCTTCGTCGATCTGAGCGATGACCTGCTCGGCCTTTTCACCCTCGCGAATAACCAGTTCCGGCTCGACACCCTCTTTGTCGATCATCCATTTGGAAAACACTTTAAAATGTTCTTCCATACGTTCCCGCGCTTCCGCGCGCATGACGTCACCCACCCCGATCCAGTGCTGGAATTCTTCAGGGGCGATGACCCCCAAAATTTCCACACCGCTGCCGGTTTTCTTGGCCCGGATCGCGGCGAACCGCAGGGCGTTTAGAAACTCGGGACTGTCATCCATGACCACAAGGAATTTACGCATTGGGGAGGCTCCACATTGTTAATTTTTCCGTATCTTCACCCAAGGAGAAGTTGGGCGCAATGAGACAATGCGCCCGAAAAGCCTGCCGGAGCAGTTTTTCAGGGTTGGACGGTCGTAATTTGAGCGTAAATCGGCGCTGCGGCTTTGCGAATCGGCAAACCACGTGTCGCCCAACCCGGTCCGACACCGGAACCCGAGAGGCCTTCAACAACGTCAATTACATTGGTCATGCCGGCTTTATAAAGCTCACCCGTCACATAACCCGAGCGATTGCCGGTGCGGCAGATAAGGGCCAAAGGCGTTGCCGGATTTTGGTCACGAATCGCGAGCAGGGTCTGGATGAAGGCTGGGTCGGTCATATCGGCCGTGAGTGCAACGTCCGGGAGGCCGGTTTCAACCCACTCACCAGGAGTGCGGATATCGATCAGAACAAGCTCACCGGCGAGCGCTTTGGCACGCGCTTCATCAGGGGTGATCTGCGTTACCTGAGCGGTAGCACTGGAGGCATAAACAAAGATAACAGCGAAAAGAGGGGCGAGTTTGGCGAGGAAGCGCATTGGGGACTCCAGTTGGATAAATATTCAGTAGATTGCATATAATACCACCGATACGAAAACAAGAGTGTGACAGAATGTCAGGGCTAGCCAATCCGGTTGATTTTAGGTTATCTGGCCTTCGGCTAACAGGAGATGAATTGATGTTGAGTTTCGAGAAAATATCAGAAGCGCACTGGCCGGCCGTTTGGCGCATCATAGAGCCTGTATTCCGCGCGGGGGAAACCTATCCCTATGCGATGGATATTTCCGAGGCCGAGGCCAAGGCAAAGTGGATCGATCAGCCTAGGGCTACTTACGTAGCGATTAAGGATGGCGAGGTGCTGGGCACGTTTTATATCAAACCCAACCAGCCAACGCTGGGGGCGCATGTGTGCAATTGCGGCTATGTGGTTGGCGAGGCGGCGCGGGGGCAAGGAGTGGCAGCACAGATGTGTGCGTTTTCGCAAACTGAGGCGGTGCGGCTCGGGTTCAGCGCAATGCAGTATAATCTGGTGGTGGCGACCAATACGGGCGCCGTAGCNNGGCAGGGGTTTGATGTGGTCGGCACTTTGCCCAAGGCTTTTAACCACGCACGACACGGGCTGGTGGATGCTCTGGTGATGTATAAGGAACTAAAGTAGGGTAGGAGATACCCCTACCCCGGTTTTATTTTGAACCGCGAATAAACCCGACAATATCATAGGTTTTATCCAGAATTGGTTGGGCAATTGCATTAGCTTTAGCAGCACCTTTTGCCAAAATCCGGTCGATCTCGGCGGGGTCTTGCATCAGGCGGGCCATTTCGGTTGAAATCGGCTCTAGCTTGGCAACAGCGAGGTCAGCCAGTGCGGGCTTGAAGCGGCCCCACTGGGCGTTGGCATATTCAGCAATCACTGCCTCAGGAGTCGTGTCTGACAAGGCCGCGTAGATTTCCACGAGGTTTTTGGCCTCGGGGCGGTTTTTCAAACCTTCCACGGAATCCGGAAGAGGCTCGGGGTCCGATTTTGCTTTCTTGAACTTTTTGGCAATCAGCGCGGCGTCATCAGTCATGTTGATGCGCTCCATATCCGACTGGCCGGATTTGGACATTTTCTTGGTGCCGTCGCGCAGGTTCATCACACGGGTCGCCGGGCCGTCTATGATCGGCTCGGGTTGCGGGAAGAAATCCGGCACGCCGTAGTCATTGTTGAACTTGGCGGCAATATCGCGGGTGAGCTCAACGTGCTGCTTTTGGTCCTCACCTACCGGCACGTGGGTGGCATGATAGGTCAGGATGTCCGCCGCCATCAGGCTTGG
>DFBP01000303.1:24610-36296 GCA_002366685.1 Rhodobacterales bacterium UBA3077
CCCGAGGCGATAAAGGCCGCCGTCAACTCACGGGTGGCGAAGCGCAGATCGGCTGGGTCTTGCCAAACGGTAATCGCGTGAAGATCAACCACGCAATAAATAGACTCGTAATCGTCGTTTTGCATCTCGACAAATCGCTTGATAGCGCCCAGATAGTTTCCCATGGTCAAGCAGCCACTGGGCTTGATGCCGGAAAAGACTCGACGTGTATGGACCGCGTCAGCCATGGTATAGTTCCCTTCCTTGGGGTAAATAATTGCAGGGTTATCGCGCGCATTGGGCGGGGCGTCAACAGGAGGGCGAAATGCAGCCTGATAATTTTCAGCCACTGCCGTGGTCGATCAAATACATTGCCGGAATTCTAGTGGGGGTGGAGCTGCTGATCCAAGCCAGCGAGTTCGGGCTTTTCGGCGGGGATTCCCTGCGCGGTGGGGCCATGATCTATGGCGCGTTGTGGCCCGGCATCATAAAGGACGGCTGGATTCCGCTGTACCCGGGGCAAGGTGGCACCATGTTACTCACCCATGCTTTTTTGCACGGAAGCTTGATCCATATGGCCATGAACACCGTGATCATCCTGGGGATCGGGAAGCGTTTGGGGGGTGTGCTCTCTGAAATACAGCTATTGCTGGTTTTCGGGATGAGCGCTGTGGCGGGCGGCATTGTCTACTTGTTGTTTAGCACGGGTGATATTCCGGTTATTGGTGCGTCCGGCGCTGCTTTTGGTTTTTTTGGCGTGTGGAAGTATTTCGAGTTTATCGCCCGCAAGCGAATGGGGCTGAGCCTAGGGCCAGTTTGGCAATTCATCGGGGCGATGGTGCTGCTGAATGTAGCGCTTTGGTATCTGGCGGGCGGCATGCTCGCATGGCAAGCGCATTTGGGTGGTTTTGCAGCGGGTTGGGCGCTGGGCATCATTTTTACGCGAAGAGGTGGACAAACCCGCAAAGGGCCGCGTAGATAACGCGATGGACGAGCCCCGTATCGAAAAACCGAAACCATTTAATCCGGTATCTCCGGTTGTGTTGGTCTTTGTGGCTGCGGTCGTTGTTATAGAAGTGGTTTTGCAATTAGCGGAGCGTGGCTGGATTGGCGGACCAGAGGCGATCGGCTGGCGGTTAGAGCTGGTCAGGAATGTCGGGTTCCACCGCGCGGTGTTTGATCATCTTCTGGCGGGGGGAAGCCTTGAACCAAAAGTGATTTGGCCGTTCCTGAGCTACATTTTTGTACATAAGAGTTTTGCCCATATGCTCATCGCTTCTGCGCTTATGCTTGGCATGGGGAAGCTGATAGCTGAACGGTTTTCTTCATTGGCGGTTGTTGCACTGATTGTTGTGTGTGGATTGATGGGCTCTCTGATTTTTGGCATGTTCTCGGCTGAAGGCGGCTTCCCACTAACCGGCTCTTATCCGGTGTTTTACGGGTTTATAGGCACGTTCACATGGATCAGAATCAGTGATTTAAGGAGTGAAGGCAAAAGCATTTTGCCAGCCTTCAGCGCGGTCGGAATGTTTCTGATATTCAGAACCGCTTTTGCGCTTATGTACGGACTGTCGAACAGCTGGATGTCCGATCTGGCGGGTGTAATTACCGGGTTCTTGCTGGCATTTGTGCTTGCACCGGACGGGAATGACCGGATGAAACGCTGGATTGGAAAATTACGCCGACAGTGAGATGCCGGATTAAGCGTCTATTTTTTTCTGCGGAACGCTGTTTTAAGGTCAGACGGGCTCATCGCGCGCGTAAGGACTATGGCGGCGGCATAGATCACAACCCCAAAAGACACCAGAGCGGCCAGCGCAAAATAGCGGAGGTGGGGCGCATAGAGCCAGGGGGCAAGCAGGTTGGCTGCGCCGAACAGAGCGCCCCCCATGATTACACTCGAGAGCAGCAACCGTGGTACTCGGGCTTTCAGGCGCGCGTCCACAAGCGCCGCAGTGCCTAGCTTGCGGCTGCCAATCCAGAGTAGAATTATCATGCTCCAACCCGCCACCGAAGTTCCGATGGCCGCTGCGAGGTAGCCGAATGTAGAGGAAAGTCCGATCGCGAGCCCGGCATTGACCACCATCGAGATCAGGGCGTATCGGAAAGGCGACTTGGTGTCTTCCCGCGCAAAAAACAAAGGGGCAAGGACCTTGGCCAGCACAAAGCTGGGAAGGCCCGCGCCATAAACCGCCACAGCCATCGCTGTAGCCGCTGTGTCGGCAGCATCAAACGCGCCGCGCTGGAAGAGCACCGATACCAGCGGAAGAGGTATCACGACCAAAGCAACTGCCGACGGCAAAGTGAGGGCGAGCGAAAACTCGGCGGCTCGGTTCAGGCTATCATTTCCGCCCGCGTCATCGCCAGCCCGCAAACGGCGGGAAAGATCGGGCAAAAGCACCACACCAATGGCAATGCCGACCACGCCCAGCGGGAGCTGGTAGAGGCGGTCCGCATAAGAAAGCCACGCGACAGCCCCATCGAAATACGAAGCGACTTGCCGCCCCACCAGAAGGTTGATCTGAACCACCCCCCCGGCCATTGCCGCCGGGAGGGCGATTATAGCGAGGCGCTTCATATCCGGTGTTAGCTGTGGGCGGCGCGGCAAAAGGGTGATTCCCGCGCGGTGCGCCGCCCACCAGACCAGCGCCATTTGCGCGAATCCGGCCAACAGCACCGACCAAGAAAGCGTTGTCCCCATTTCCCATCCGGAAATTTGCGCCAGATACATAGCCGCAACCAAAATAACATTAAGGAGCACAGGTGCCGCTGCCGCCGCCGCAAATCGCCCGATCGCATTCAGAACACCGCTCAGAAGTGCCGCCAGCGAGATAAACAGGATATAGGGAAAGACAATACGGCCAAAATCGACGGCCAATCCAAAACGGCTGTCTTGCGCAAAACCGCTTGCCATCGCCAGTACAAGAAACGGCATAAAAACCTGAGCAATCAATACGGTGAGCAACACCACGCTGGCGAGGCCCGAAAAAGCCTCTCGTGCGAACTCAACCGAATGATCGCCGGACTCGACTTTTTTGGAAAACATGGGAACAAATGCGGTGTTAAATGCACCTTCTGCAAAGAACCGCCGAAACATGTTTGGCAGCGCAAATGCGATCAAAAAAGCTTGTGCAACGGGGCCAGAGCCCATTGCGTTGGCGATCATGATATCGCGTACAAATCCAAAGACCTTGCTGGCGAGCGTCCAGATTCCGACGGTGAAAAATCCCGAAACAAGGCGGATTTTCTGGATCATTCCTCAACCTTTTTGTTGATGGCATCGAAGATCTTCACCGAAAGCCCGGCACGTTTCTCTTCGGCATGAATTTTGTGGCCGAAAAGGTCCTTCACATAGAAAGTATCAACCGCCTGTTCGCCGTAAGTGGCGATGATCGCCGATACAATCGAAATATTATTGGCGCTCAGGGTGCGGGCAATGTCATAGATGAGGCCGAGCCGGTCCCGGGTGTCGACCTCGATAATCGTATATATTTCGGAGCCTTCATTGTCAAAGCTGATGGTGGTGGGCACCTTGAAATCGCGCTCACGGGGCTTGATTTTATCACGTGTTTTGAGCGCGTCACCGGCGATGACCTCACCACCCAGAATTTGGGAAATCATTTTTCGCAGCCGCGTCAGGCGTGACTTTTCATAGGGGGCTCCCTCAGAATCCTGAATCCAGAAAACGGCGGTGGCCAACCCGTCAGAGCTTGTGTAGGTGCGCGCATCAACCACGTTGGCACCCGCGAGTGCCAAGGCTCCGGCAAGGCGGGCAAAAAGGCCGGGATGGTCATGCATCACAAAACAGGCACGGGTTGCATCGCGCTCAATGTCGGGCTTGATATCGGATATAAAACCCTCATCCCCAAGCTTGCGGATCAAACGGGCAAAGGCCGTTTGTGTAGGGGTGTCCAGCCCCAGCCAATAGGGGGTGTAATGGCGATCAAGCTCTTTGGTGAGATCGGATTTTGCCCACCCCTTGAGCGCCAAGGACAGCTCTGAGCGCGCGTGATCTTCACGCTGGGTCTGGCTTTGGCTTTGGGCGCCGCCGGTTAAAACGGTGTGGGTGGCGCTGTAGAGCTGGCGCAGCAACATGGCTTTCCAGTTGTTCCAGATATCGGGACCAACGCCGCGGATATCGCACACGGTTAGTACCAGAAGCAATTTCAAGCGGGTCACGGATTTCACCTGTTTAGCAAAATCCTGCACCGTGCGCTGGTCTGCGATGTCTCGCTTTTGCGCCACATCGGACATAAGCAAATGGTTGAGCACCAGCCATTCAACCAGATCGCATTCTTCTGGCGAGAGCCCCAGCCTTGGGCATAGATCGTGGGCAATCTGCGCCCCGATAACCTCATGGGCTTCTTTTCGTCCTTTGCCGATATCATGCAAAAGCAGCGCCACGTAGAGCACTTTTCGGTTTATGCCCGCTTTCAGAATCTCTGATGCGATGGGCAGGTCTTCGACCAATCCCTGTTGCTCGATCTTGAACAGATTGGAGATCACCTGAATGGTGTGCTCGTCCACCGTATAGCTGTGATACATGTTGAACTGCATCATCGCCACAATGCGGCCAAAATCTGGGATGAAGGCCCCGAGCACGCCTAGCTCGTTCATCCGTCGCAGCGCGCGTTCCGGGTTGTTGTGAGACAGTAACAGGTCCAGAAATATGCGGTTGGCTTCGGGATTGTTTCTAAAATCATCGTCAATAAGATCTAGATTGCGCGCTATCAACCGCATGGCATCGGGATGGATCAGGATTTCCGAGCGCAGCCCTTCTTCATAGAGGCGCATAAAATTGATTGGGTCGGCCAGAAAGGCTTCAGGGTCGACAACATCTAGGCGGCCATCGCGCAGGGTATACCCGCGCGGTGTGCCATCGCGGCCCCAGCTAAAGGCGCTGCGGAGCCATCGGCCGATGCTTGGTTTGGCTTTTACGTGCCGCGCTTCAAGGTCGGTCAGGAAGATGCGGGTCAACTCGCCCACGTCTTTGGCATGGCGGAAGTATTGCTGCATAAAGCGTTCCACCCCGCGCATGCCGGAGCTGTCGGAGAAACCGAGCACTTTGGCGAGCTCGACCTGCATGTTGAAACTCAACTTTTCGGAGGCGCGCTTGTTCAGCAAATGCAGGTGGGTGCGGACCGTCCAGAGGAAGTTTTCGGCATCGACAAACACGTTGCATTCGTCCGTTGTCAACATTCCGGCTTTTACAAAGTCTTTCGGGCTGTCGACATGGTTGATGTATTTGGCGATCCAGAACAGGGTTTGCAGGTCCCGCAACCCGCCTTTGCCTTCTTTCACATTTGGCTCTACCACATAGCGCGCGCCCCCGTGGCGGTTGTGGCGGTTCTCGCGTTCATCGAGTTTAGCCTCAATAAACTCGGACGCGGTGTTGGTAAACAAATTCTCCCAAAGCTGGGTGTCCAGCATTTCCGCCAGCTCTTTGTCACCGCAAATATAGCGGTTTTCAAGCAAGGCGGTGCGGATCGTATAATCCTCACGTCCGAGGCGAATGCAGTCATCCACTGTGCGGGTTGAATGGCCAACCTTGAGGCGCAAATCCCAAAGTGTGTAGAGCATGCTCTCGATCACGCTTTCGCCCCATGCGGTTTGCTTATACGGGGTTAGGAAAAGGAGGTCGATATCGGAATAGGGCACCATTTCACCGCGACCATAGCCGCCCACGGCAACCACGCCGAGCCGCTCCGAAGAGGTGGCGCTGGAAAGCGGGTGCAAATGCTGCAATGTGGTCGAAAGCGCTTGTTTCACCACTTGATCAGCTAACCATGCATAGGCGCGGGTAGCCGCGCGGGCTTGATAGGGCTCATCTTCCAGCGCGGATTCGATCACGCCGCGCCCGCCCTTCATGTGTGTTTTTAGGACATCCACCAAAGTAGCGCGTATGGCCGTTTTGTCTTTGGCCGAAAACAGCTTGTCCTCCAGTTCGGCTTTAACTCCGGCCTGGTCCCAAATGTCACTAGGCGCGCCAATCAGCCCGCCCAGTGTTAGGTCTGTTAAATCAAATTCCAAAGGTTATGACCCGCCAACACCAAAGCTGCGCGGTGCAGCTGAAATCATATTTGCCACGCCATCTTCGATTTGCATGATGGCAAGGCCGCGCTCGTTGGTGCCATCAGCCCGGAAACGAAAAATACCGGTCACACCGGCAAATCCGGCCGGGTCTGTCAGGCGTTGGGCCGAGAAGGCGCTGGTTTCGCCAGCAGCGCGTGCAGAACTGATCATCGCGCCGACGGCGGCAATACCGTCATAGGCAAGCCCCGAAAGCTGGTGGGCCTCGATACCATAGGCCAGCTGGTAGCGGGTCTCGAACTGGAGGGTTAGCGCCGGATCAGGCACCGCGAACCACCCCCCCTGTAGGCTTGGCGTGACCAAGACCTCATTGGAGCTATCCCAGCGGGTCAGCCCCAAAAATTGGGCATCTCGCTTGGTGCGGAAACGGTTGGAGGCAAGGGATGCGGTAATGAAACCAAGGCCACGAAGCGGTGAGTCGGTGAAGAAAACCGCGTTGGAGTTGCTGGCACGCAAAGTGTCTGCCATGCCTTGAGCGGCTTCCCCCATTTCGGTCAGCGCCAGAGGGTAGGAAACGGCCGTTGTCAGGTTGCCGCCATTGCGCGCGATGGCCTGCTCAATGGAAGACTTGCCGGATTCACCGGACACACCTTCCTGATAAACAATTGCGATATTGCCAAAGCCTGTGGCAATCGAGTGCCGCACCAACCGGTTGGCTACGGTGTCAAAGGTTGTCCCCATAATAAAGACATTCCCACCCGCCACTGAGGTGGTATTGGAAAAGCTCAGAATATTAATTCCCGCCTGCGCGGCTATCGGCGCAATCGCGGCTGTCGATGTCGAATAAAGCGGGCCAACCATGATTTGCGCCCCGTCGGCAACGGCGCGGGTTGCGGCCGCTGTAGCCAGCTCCGCGTTTCCACCGGTCTCATAAACCCGTAAGTCAATATTTGCCCCGCTAATATCGCGCGCCGCCATTTGGGCGGCATTCACCATGTTTTGGGCGAGCTGCTCCGTGACCGCATTTCCGGATGCCAGCGGCACCATCAGGGCCACGACAACCGCCTGGTTCGGGTCAACATCGGTGGTATTTCCGCCGAAGCTGACTGGTTCACAGGCGGCGATACCAAGAGCAAGCCCGACCAGAGCCAGAGGGCGCAAAAGGCGATTTAATAGGCGGTTCTTTAATGACATTTTTCCTCGCAAAGACTTAAATTCGGTGCATAACATAGACTCAACCGAGCCCACAGGGTAAAGCCTGCGCATAACTATGTAAACGACTCGATAAAGGGCAATCTAGCACATGGGCGGCATTTCACCAAAACTCGGCCCGGGGCTTTACTTGGTGGCGACCCCGATCGGCACAGCCGCCGATATAACGCTACGGGCGCTCGATATTCTTGAAAACGCTGACATGCTGGCGGCGGAAGACACGCGGCAAGCGCGCAAGTTGATGGATATTCATGGCGTGGCACTGAACGGGCGGCCATTGCTGCCCTATCATGACCATAACGGCGCGGCCATGCGGCCAAGGCTGATAGAGGCCGTGCGGCAGGGGAAATCGGTTGCTTATGTTTCGGATGCAGGCACGCCGCTCATTGCGGACCCGGGGTACCAATTGGCGGCGGGGATGATCGAGGAAGGCTTGCCGATTACCGCCGCACCCGGTGCCTCTGCGGTTCTGACAGCGCTGTCGCTGGCCGGGTTGCCAACAGACCGCTTCTTGTTTGCCGGGTTCGCGCCCGTGAAAGCCGCAGCTCGCAAACGCTTTTTGGAGGAGTTTGCCGCGGTGCCCGCCACTCTGGTTTTCTATGAAGCGCCCCGCCGGCTGGCGGATTGCCTGAAAGCCATGGTATTGGCTTACGGCCCCGAGCGGCCCGCCGCGATGTGCCGTGAATTGACCAAAAAGTTCGAAGAAGTCCGCCGGGGCACCTTGCAGGAACTCGCTCAATATTACGCCGATGTGCCGGCCCCCAAAGGCGAGGCGGTTTTGGTTGTCGGCGCGCCGGTTAAAAAAACGATTACCCAAGATGATATCGATTCCGCCCTGCGGGAAGCTCTACAACATAGCCGCGTTAAAGATGCCGCAACCGAGGTTGCAGCGGCTTTTGATCTCCCACGCAAACAACTCTACCAGCGCGCGCTGGAGCTTGGGCGCAAATGAGTCGGGGGAGCACCGCATTTCATAACGGCATGGCTGCCGAGGATATCGCGGCCCGCCATTATGAAGCCAAGGGTGGGAATGTGCTGGCGAGGCGCTGGAAGGTGCGCGAAGGTGAGATTGACCTGATCGTCCTGCTTGAAGGTGTGATTGTCTTTGTTGAGGTCAAAGCACGAAAAACGCTGGAAACGGCACTGCAAGCCCTCCAACCCGCTCAGCAAGTCAGATTGCTTGCATGCGCTGAGCAGTATCTTGCAAAAAACGCTAGTCTCGACTCAGATTGCAGATTCGATTTGGTCGCCGTTGATCGCAATGGCGCAATGGAAATTCTCGAAAACGTATTGGCCGGATAAGGACAATTCCATTCAGGGTTGCAACAATTGCGCGAGTTTCACGACATTTTCCACGAATGCAATAATTAGCCCCAATCTTTCTTGGATTTGTTCTGATTCAGCGTCTTTTAACTATGTTGACTTAGGTTCCCCTGATCGTGTGAAAGGAGTTGGTTGGGCCGCCAAAAAGACCTGACCAGTATTTAGTAACGAGTTGCATTTTTACCTATTAAAAGGGGGTCCAATGCTTATCAAAAGCATCAAATTCAACAAAACCGCATGCGGTGTTTCACTTTGTTTGTGTTTAGCAACACCTGTTTTTTCCCAGAAACTTCCTGAAACGAGCTATCTGGAAGCGCTCAACAACATGGCCCTTGAAATGAACCAAACTAGTCTGGTGCCCGAAGTGCCAACTACAGAACTGGTTGCAAGCTTACCGCAAATTGGCGAACAGGTTTCCGGCGATCTGGTCGCCTGTGCGGCTTTTTCTGCCATGACAGAGAACGGACAAGGCAATCTGGCTTTGGAAGGAAATGCCCAGCAAAGCGCTGACGACCAACTCGCTGAAATCGCCAATTGTTATGCAGAGGCCACAGTTGAAGAGTCCGCTTCAGAGCCCAGCTTGATGGTGGCTTCCGGTTCTTAGGATGATGCCATTTCCGGCTTCCAGTCCACCCAGCGTCCGTGAAAATCAATTCGCCCAAGCTGCGTAGTTTCTCTGCCGGGCCATGACGTGCATGTCATGGCAGCGCTGCCGCGTGTTTCGTCGGCTTCGATAGAAACCCAAGCCAGCGGTTTTTGTGCGCTTGCATCTTTCGCGACCGCTATGATCGCTGCTTTACAGGCCTCTTGATGGTTCGCAGGCAGATATTGCCAGACGATCGAGTGGAAGATTATGTGGAGTTCCTCTTTTGACGGCTCTAGCAAGCGCCGGTTTAAAAAGGTTAGGGCATCTTCCTTTCGGACAAGCCCAGACGCCATATCAAGCGCATCCGATGTCATTTGATGGCGTTCCGGCTGATCCGGCCAAATATAGGCGTGCAAACGCTTTCGACTCTCGGGATCGCTTGGATCAATCGGATGAAGGTCACAGCCTTCTTTGTTGTTTATAACAACGTTCGTATTTGGCGGGAGGGGGCCGCGCCAGTCGGGTTTCAATTGAACCAACGAGTCCATTGGCCCCCAGACCTGTTCGCCAATATTCAGCGCGTAACGATCCCAGTTCGTATTAAGCCCTGCGCTGGCGCCGATTTCTGACAGGCGCAAAGGCATGTTGTGGCGCGCTGCCAGCCAGTGAAAGGCCGGTATCAAACCACTGCACCGTCTGACCTCGTTGGTCTGCGGGGCTGAGTCCAGCCAGTCGAGCCAAAATGCGGTATTGTCGGCCAACGCATCGGATACCGCGCGCCAAAGAGCCTCGTCATCTGTGAGGTTGGGCGGATAGACAACCGCTAAGGCCGAGTTCGGGGAGGCCATAGCCAATGCATGCAAACCACCCGCTACCCGCAAGGCGACCGCGTCGGCGGCGAGGTTTTCCCAGTTCAGAAGTTTCTCGGCTACCACGGTGTTGGCCGTGAGCCGGGAGCCAAGGAGCCGGCACAATTGCGCGGTAAAGGGGGAGCCGAGCGCAGTACAGGCTTCGGCCTGTCTTTCACAATGCTGCCGAAACCGGCTCACGAAAACCTGTCTTTGAGCCGTTGCAGGGGCGTTCGTTCATCTGCTTGTGCCTGAGCCGGTCCGGGCGCTTCGTTTGCCAATGGCCTTTGCTTGCCTGCCGAGGAGCGCGGTGGGTTTAGCTGAAGCCCGATTGCGTTCAGGAACTTCGGGCCGTCCCCGCTGGCCAGATATATAATGCCATCCTCAACCCCGCGCAAAACGGCATCAAGCCAGACCTCGTCGGCTTTCGCAAAATCGTGTAACACATACCGTGAAACCTGGTCTTTGTGGCCGGGGTGCCCGATGCCGAGGCGAACGCGGTTGTAGTCAGGGCCGATATGCTGATGGATCGAGCGCAACCCGTTATGGCCCGCATGGCCGCCACCGGTTTTAAGCCGCACTTTGCCGGGTGCCAGATCAAGTTCATCATGAAATACAGTTACATCTTCCGGCGACAGCTTGAAAAACCGCATCGCTTCTCCAACCGACTGGCCGGAGAGGTTCATAAAGGTCATTGGCTTGAGTAGATAAACTTTCTCGCTGCCAATTCGACCCTCGGAAAGTTCAGCCTGAAATTTTGACTTCCATGCCGAAAAACCGCCGGATTCAGCGATTCGGTTCACCGCCTCAAAGCCGATGTTGTGCCGGTTTCGGCTATACTTTACCCCCGGGTTTCCAAGGCCGACAAAAAGCTTCATCAGGGTCTCCAACAAAAAACGCGCCCCAAACGGAGCGCGCCTTTAATAACATAGAAAGTCGCAAAAGAAACTTATTCCTCTGCGGTTTCCTCGGTGGTTTCTTCACCTGTATCTTCGGCTTCATCCTCGTCGTCGATGTCGACGGTTTTGGACGCGCCGATATTGGCGATGACGAAGTCACGGTCCATGATCATCGGGCGTGTGCCTTTGGGCAGGGTGATGTCGGACATGTGGATGGTGTCCCCGATATCGGTATCCGCGAGATCCACTTCGAGGTGGTCGGGGATGTCACCGGCGGTCACTTTCAGCTCGACCTCGTTACGCACCACAACCAGCGTGCCGCCTTTTTTGAGGCCCACAGATGTTTCCTCGTTGAGGAAGTGCACAGGGATCATCAGGTTGATGCGGGATTTGCTCGACAAGCGCAGGAAATCCACGTGCACGGGCAGGTCTTTGACCACATCGCGCTGGACGCCGCGGCAGATCACGCGCTCGTCTTTGCCGTCGATCTTGAGGGTCAGGAGCGTGCTGAGAAAGCCGCCGGCTTTGAGCGTGGTGAACAGGGTATTAAAGTCAATGTTGATCGGGGTCGGCTCTTCGCCGCCGCCATAAACAATGCCCGGCACCAGGTTTTCCCGGCGTGCGGCGCGGGCGGCCCCCTTGCCTGTCCCTGCGCGTGCTGTGGCTGTGAGCGTTTTATTCTCGGCCATGATAAGTCTCCAAAGTTAGGGCGGCGATCCTCCAAGGGTGTAAGCGCCGCGTGAAGACTGGCCTATAAGATAGATTTGAGCAAATGGGAAGGGGGGACCTCTTTACTGAGGGCGGGCGCG